>NZ_JBFSUV010000024.1:0-74790 GCF_041467515.1 Vibrio sp. 10N.247.311.12 | reverse complement strand
CTTGTACGGTGGTGTGAGAGGACGGAGGCCGTGAGGCCTCCTCCTACTCGATTGTACTGCTGTTTGCTGTGGTTTGTTGCAAGCTCTTAACGGCTTAACGGCTTAACGGCTTAACGCTTGGTCAGCTGCTTGCTGTTCAAGTAAGGCAGGATATGCGGGCGAGATTCGCCAGACAGCTTTTGCGTGATCTGCTGTGACCAACTGCTCTGTTTTTGGTTGCTTGAACGGCTTGCGTAGTAGCTTTGCATCGAATCATCGTAGCTGGCAATGTCATCTAGGCTCAGCGGTTGGTATTGGTTTTCGTGCATCACCACGTGAGCTGGAAGGCGAGGCTTGACCTCTGGTTGCTGTGCCGGATGACCTAAGCACATCCCAAACAACACGGCGGTATGTTGTGGTAGTTCTAACAGTTCATCGACTTGTTGTGCGCTGTTACGCAGCCCGCCAATGTACACGCCACCTAAACCTAGAGACTCAGCAGCCAACATGCAGTTTTGCGCCATGATGCCAGAATCGACAGCGCCAATCAGGGTCAGTTCAGTAAAGTCGGTTTTCACTTCAGGGTTGATTTGAGCGTGGCGTTGATAGTCGATACAGAACACCAAAAACTCAGCCGCGTTCTCCACGTAAGCTTGATTGCCTGCGTATTCGGCTAGCAGTTTACGCTTCTCTTTGTTTGTCACTCTCACGATAGAAACAGCCTGCAGTAAGCTCGATGACGAAGCCGCGAGACCAGCCTGAATAATCACATCAAGTTGTGCTTTTTCAATCGGTTGATTTGTATATTGACGAATGGAGCGGTGCCCCAGAATAGTTTCAATCGTGCTGTTCATAACTCTCAGACAGTCCTTGTGATGATGGCGTAGAGAATCACAATAACGACAATTACCATGAGCGTAAAGGGTGTTCGAGCCTTTCTGCTTGACATATTTCAGCAGCGTCAGCCCAGTTTTTGAGATTCTATTTATAATCGATTAATGCCAGCTGCTATGCCGCTGGCATTTTATTATTGAGCGAAACTTGCTTCGAAATAGGCACCAAATGCTCAGAACTGTCGGATAAAATAGGGCATACTGGACTCAATATATAAACCCAAGAAAGTAACCACGCGCATGAATCCAATCTGCCTCAACGACCCTTTTTTTCTTCCTAATGGCCAAGTGATCAAAAATCGCCTGTTCAAATCGGCAATGAGTGAACAGCTAGGTGATAAACATCATAACCCTAAGCAAGGTTTAGTCACGCTTTACCAGCGTTGGGCTCAAGGAGGAATTGGTCTATCCATGACGGGTAACGTGATGGTCGATAGAGGTGCGCTTGGTGAACCTAAAAACGTGGTGTTGGATGAGCACAGTGATTTAAGCGTATTTCGTGAGTGGGCGAGTGCCGGAACACAGAATGGTTCGCAGATATGGATGCAGCTGAATCACCCAGGTAAGCAAATTCCTAAATTCTTATGTGATAGCCCGGTTGCTCCTTCGGCTATCTCTTTAGAGCGTGGATTAGAGAAAGGCTTCAATACGCCACGAGCTCTGACTGAGACGGAAATAATCGCAATCATTGATAAATTTGCGCTGAGTGCAAAGCTATCAAAACAAGCGGGTTTTACCGGTGTGCAGATCCACGGTGCTCATGGTTATCTCGTGAGTCAGTTTTTGTCTTCAAGACATAATCAACGCCAAGACAAATGGGGTGGCTCACTCGAAAACAGACTTCGTTTCGTGCTTGAGGTTTATCGCGCGATTCGAAAAGAGGTCGGTGACGATTTCCCTGTCGGAATTAAGCTCAATAGTGCTGATTTCATGAAAGGTGGCTTCACTGAAGAAGAGTCGATGCAGGTTGTACAAACACTCAGTGACAATGGTATCGACCTGATTGAGATCTCCGGCGGCACCTATGAAAGCCCATCAATGATGGGGTCGAAAAGCAAAACTGAACCAATCAAGGCCAGCACAGTAAAACGTGAAGCGTATTTTATGGATTACATGGTTAAGGCGAGAAAACTCGTCAGCACTCCGCTGGTGGTCACGGGTGGTTTTCGAACCGCGCAAGCAATGAATGACGCATTAAACACCTCGGCGACCGATTTTATTGGCATTGCGCGCACAATGGCGGTTGATCCTGATTTCCCTAACAAGTTAATTGAAAACCCTAGTTACGGCATGCCGCTAACGGTGCCAACCACAGGAAAACCTGCATTAGACAAGGTGGCGATGGTCGGGCTGGTTTGGTATGAACATCAGATGTGGCGCATTGCCTCTGGCAAGAAAGCCGACCCAAAACTAAGCGCACTCGGTGTGGTGTTAAAAACAATTTTCAGCGCCGGCTGGCACGCTTTCAAAAAGCGCAGAGCGTAAGCAGTCATGGATTGTTAAAGCAGAACTTTGAGGAATTGAAGTTCTGCTTTTTTGTTTGTCTCCTTTTAAGTTCTCGATAAATACATCGCAGAGCACCCTCAACCAGCTTAGCTGTGGTACTAATCTAATACCAACATGAGCATTGGTTATAGTGTTCATAAGTGGCAAATAAGAGTAGACAAACTAGGATGAATTGAATTAAACCCTACAAATAATTCAACAACATGGTAGTGCTATGAAGAAAATAACCCTTTTGTCAGTTGCGATTTTATCTAGCATCTCTTTCTCATCTTTTGCAAAGGATTGTGATCCCAACTTGCTGCCTTCTTGGAAGGACAGCGAGAGCAAATCCGCTATCGTCGACTTTGTTGGGCAAGCCACTAAAGCTGAGTCTGATACGTTCGTGGCAATTGAAGATCGCATTGCCGTGTTCGATAACGACGGTACGCTTTGGTCGGAAAAGCCTTATTACTTCCAATTAGCCTTTGCACTAGATCGTGTAAAAGAGATGGCGCCTGATCACCCTGAATGGAAAACCGAAGCACCGTTTAAGTTTGTACTCGAAGATGATATTGAGAGTGTTCTAGGGAGCGGCGAAGAAGGTTTATTGAAAATTATCATGGCGACACACTCTGGTATGACAGTCGAACAATACCAAAAAGATGTTAAGCAATGGCTAGCTGCAGCGAAAGACGAACGCTTCAACAAAGCCTATACCGATCTGACTTACCAGCCAATGAAAGAGATGCTGACTTACCTGCAAGAGCATGACTTTAAGACTTATATTGTGTCGGGCGGAGGCGTTGATTTCATGAGAGCGTGGGCTCCACAAGCTTATAATATTCCTACAGAGCAAATCATCGGTAGCGCGCTTAAATACAACTACAGCTACAACGATGGTAAGCCAACCGTTACTAAAGACTCGTCCATTTTGACCATTGATGACAAAGCCGGAAAGGTCACTAACATTCAGCATATTATCGGCAAGAAACCTATTCTAGCGGTCGGCAACTCAGACGGTGACCAAGCGATGATGCAATGGGCTACGAGCCAACCCAACTCAATGGCGATGATTGTTCATCACACTGATGCTGAGCGCGAGTGGCAGTACGATCGTGAGTCTCACGTTGGCAAGCTTGATAAAGCGCTAGATGAGGCGAATTCCAGAGAGGATTGGACACTGATCGACATGAAATCAGATTGGTGTGAGGTGTACTAACGCCAAGTATACCCTTGGTCAAAACTTCAAAGGCTCGGATTTTAAATTCGAGCCTTTTTTGTGAGCGGAGGTTTTTGGAATGAATGGTTTGAAAGGAATAAGGTGTTATGGGTTCGCTTTAAGCAAGAACGTACTATAAATTTTCAATGCATGACGGTTTAATCGAGTTAGTCGGAAATTAAAGGAATAGCAAAATGAAAACGATCGGTTTGCTCGGCGGTATGAGTTGGGAGTCGACAGTGAGCTACTACAAATCCATCAACGAGGGCGTTAAAGCCACACTCGGCGGGCTCAATTCTGCAAAGGTTTGTATGTACAGCGTGAACTTCGATGAGATAGAAAAGCTTCAACATCAAGGTCGCTGGGCTGAGACGGCGGATATCTTATCGGACGCGGCTTTATCGGTAGAGAAAGCCGGAGCGGACTTCATCCTGATCTGTACCAATACCATGCATAAGGTCGTTCCTGAGATCGAAGAGAAGATCACTATTCCTATCTTGCACATCGCTGATACCACAGCGCAGAAACTGCTGGAACAAGGAGTGAAGAAAGTCGGGTTACTCGGCACCGCTTTCACGATGGAACAAGATTTTTACAAAGGGCGTTTAATCGATAAATTCGGTATCGATGTTGTGATTCCTGCCAAGGATGACAGAGAGAAAGTCCACAACATCATTTACCAAGAGCTGTGCCGAGGCGAAGTAAAAGAAGAGTCTCGCGCTATCTATAATCAGATCATTGAGAGGCTAAGCCAGCAAGGATCAGAGGCCGTCATTCTAGGCTGTACTGAGATCGCCTTACTGATTCAGCAACAACATACCGATGTGCCCCTGTTTGATACTACAGCCATTCATGCAGAAGCCGCGGTGCGTTTGGCGACGAGTGACTAACTTCTAGTTCTTATTCTTAGTTCCATAGCTGTCCTATTTTCGCTCTTGTACGATTTTCATTCGTTGAAGTGAAAGTTTTTTGTACAAAAGCAGGTCGTTAGTTAAAGAAGCGATGCTTTGTTCATTAACCAAGGCCTTATCGGTAGGTAAGGTTTTAGTTAATGACTGAGGTATCCGCGCTTTTAAGCACTATGCTTTAGTCATGACCGAAAGAGGATTTATTATGAAATGGCTTATCTTATCTGTAACGCTGTTATTCGTGGCAGGATGCCAATCGACGGGGTCTCAAGAAGCACAAGTCGGTGACGACATGAATCGAGTTCATACCCAAGGGTGCAGCAGCTAATCTTCTTTTGTGGAAACACATTTTCAGCTGCTCCGGTAGAGAGTTACCCCTACAAAGCCTTGTGTTGTCACAAGGCTTTTATTTTATACAAAATCTAAAAAATGATTCGACTATATCGCGAATTATCAATGAATACTGGTGTTGATAAACTCTGTTTTATTAAAGCACGCTCTCGTGCTTATAGACCGGAGAAACCAATATGAAATATGAGGGAAAAGTATATCGTCCATGGACAGAGGCGAAGAGCATTCTGATTCAAACCACTTTAGGTTGCAGTATCAACACGTGCACGTTCTGTAATATGTTCAGCGATAAACGATTCAAGGTTTGTGATATTGAGGATGTGTTTAAAGATATCGAAGAAGCTCGCCTGATTTATCCTTATGTTGAATCAATTTTCCTTATCGATGGCAACGTGATGGCCGCCCGCACGGATTATCTCCTTAAGATTTTGGATAAGCTTCGTCATACCTTTCCAGAAAGCAGAAAAGTATCGCTCTATAGTGGTTTGAACGATTTCCGTCGTAAAAGCTTGAGCGAACTTAAAGAGCTTAAAAGTGCCGGTCTCACTATGGCTTATGCGGGGTTGGAGTCAGGCGATGCGGTTGTACTCGACAACATCAAAAAGCGTATGACACCAGAACAAGCGCTCGAAGGCATGGCATTAGCCAAAGAAGCCGGCATTGAAACCTTACTTTCGTTTATCTTCGGCCTTGGTGGTCGCGATCGATCACGTGAACATATTGTCGAAACCACAAGATTACTGAATATCATGAAGCCTGAGCAGATAGCACCAATGGCGTTAGCCATCCAACCAGGAACCGTGATGGAACAAGAAGTAAAAGACGGTAAGTTCGTTATGCCGACGCAACTTCAGATCTTAGAAGAAGAAAAGTATCTGCTTGAGAATCTAAACATCGACACTTTCTATTGGGGTGACCATGGCAATAACATCGTGACTCAGAAAGGTTTCCTACTTGATTCAAGAGAGCAATTTTTGGCAAGGTGAACCGTGCGATAGCATCAAACCCAATGGTTAAAGATAGTGTTATTCAGACGTTTGCTTGGTAGCGTTTACTTAAAAACGATATTTGCAGGCTAAGCAAAAATCGAAAGAAGTATTGTTTTTGAGGCGGGATAATCGCCATAAACCTACTTCCGTTACTGAGACAATTCAAAATCAGCAAAGCCATTTTCTTGGTGGATGTTGTAAATTTGTGAATCTGAACTGTCTATATTCTAGGCTGTGTACTGGATCTCATTTGTTATTTGAGTCCCTTGCTAAGGTAAATAATGAATGTGTACTACCAATCACTTTACTCAACTTAAGAGGTTTCTATGCTAGGTGAAAATCACTCTCTTGTTCACGAATTTCCTGAAATGAAAGACAAAATTGCTGAGCTTGCTAAAACTGACGATGGCTTTGCAGCAGATATGAAGACATACGACAACCTTGATAAAGAGATTCGTAAACTAGAGCTGAAAGATTCACCCATTGATGACGGCTCGATGCACCAATTGAAACATGATCGTTCTGAGCTTAAAGATTCACTGCATGCTCGTTTAACGGGCTAGTGAGTTGGTAATTTTTCTGGCTAGCTAAATGGCGAATTGCAGACTTAGACAAAAAACTCCTTCGGGAGTTTTTTTCGTTTTGGCTCAATAGCATCATCACAATTCAACTGAGTTAATACGTTGTATTGTTATGTGAATGACGCATAATGAGGGTTACTGGCACACGATTTTTAAGATTTTATTGGTAATCTCATGAATATTGAACACCTCAAATTGTTTGTTCGTTTAGCTTCCACACATAACATCAGCATGGCTGGGCAAGAGCTTGGTTTGTCTCCTGCTGTTGCAAGCTCGCACATCAGTAAACTGGAAGACAATTTAGGCGTTCGCTTGGTGCATAGAACCACTCGTAAGGTCTCTTTAACCGAAGAGGGGGAAGCATTCTTACCTCATGCTGAAGAAGTGTTATCGAGCGTCGATGCAGCCAAATCGGCGGTCGGTGTGGGTTGTGATTCTCCAACCGGAACGCTGCGAGTTACCGCATCTGCGTCTTTTGGACGTTTGCATCTTGTGCCTGCTTTGCCTGGATTCTTAGAGCGCTACCCTGGGTTAAAAGTCGATCTCAGGTTATCTGATTCGATGGTGGATGTTGTTGAGGGTGGCTTTGATATCGCAATTCGTATCTCGGAGCTGAAAGACTCGACACTGATCGCCCGAAAATTAGCGACAGACAAACGCATTGTGTGTGCATCGCCTGATTACTTAATCAAATACGGTAAGCCAGCCACACCTCAAGATCTTAACGATCATCAGTGTATTAGCCTAATTGGTTTAGAAAACTGGACCTTCAATACTGAAAGTGGGCCTAAGACGATTAAAGCATTGGGATCGTTCAGGGCAGATAACGGAGAAGCACTGCGTGACGCAGCCTCTGGTGGAATGGGTATCACGGTGACGTCGAATTGGTGTGCGTATGAGCAACTGAAAAGCGGTCAACTGATTCAAATATTAGAAGATTACCCATCAACCTCTGAGCCTGCGATTTGGGCGGTGTACCCAAGCACAAGGTTACTTGCGCCAAAGGTGAGAGCCTTCATTGACTACTTCTCTGAATATTATGGCAACCCGCCGTATTGGGAACAAACGTAGAGACAAACGTTGTACGAAAAAGCCCTGTGTTTCTAACTTAATTGATTAGAAAATCAGGGCTTTTTTATTGAGATTTGCAAATCAACTCAGCATGAGTCGTCGCAATTAAGAAAGTGTTGCTTTGATGATCTCTTCAATTTTAGCGACAACTTGCTGTGACTTATCACCGTATATCGCATCTGGGTGCGGGTTCGCAAACGTGTTGTTGTCGTTATCAAAGTATTGACCGCCCGCTTGTGCGAACTCATCAGACAATGATGCGCGAACTAGAATATCAGAACCGATGCTTAGGTCGCCGCCTGCAATGCCGTAAGCGTCTTTCACCATCTTGCTGCCTAATAGCGAAGCTGGGTTGACCGCAACCACCATTGGCCCTGTAGAGCCTAACTCTTTTGCCATTTCACGAGTCCACATAGTGATCGCAAGCTTGCTTTGTGCGTAAGCGTCACCATCAGACATTGGTTTCTTACCTTCTAGCGCTTCGATGTTCACTGCTGCTTGCGCGGCTGAAGACAGGTTCACAACTCGGCTAGATGCATCGAGTACAGGTAGCAGACGTTTAGTCAGATGGTATGGTGAAATGGTATTCACAACAAAACGAACATCTAAACCGTCTTTAGTGATTGGGTTCGGAGTGTTGAACACACCTGCGTTGTTAATCAGTACATCAATCTTATCACGCTCAGCAATTACTTTGTCAGCCAACGCATCCACATCAGCCAGAACAGACAAGTCTGCCACGTAACTTTGAATTTTCGCTTCCGCAGAGATAGCCACAAGTTGCTGCTCTACGTCTTTGAGTTTGCTTGGGTTACGTCCATGCAATAAAACGTGGTGACCTTGTTGAACAAGTACTTTTGCCGTTTCGAAGCCGATACCATCGGTAGAGCCTGTGATCAGAATAACTTTTTGCATGGAATAGATTCCTTATTAAAGCGCTGACATGGTGAGCGTTTTTAAATGTGTCGTTTCATTGAGGTAAAGAATAGCAACCTTTTATGAAGTTGATAATCAACCGGATTAATAAAACACTATTTAGTTTTTGTTGAAAATGGGGGAGTGAACAAAGCCTCAGTCCGTGCGAAGGAGACGATCAATCGAGTTCTTAGGTCGGAATAGCAGGCAATAAAAAAGCTTAGCGCGGGGGACGCTAAGCTTCGTTGTTAAGTATGTTCTTGAACCATGCTTAGGCTGGTGGGGTTAGCCTACTTGAGAAAAGCTCACTACCTTGCTTTGTAGTTTCTCTTTCAGGTAATCCGTCACCGCTTGCTGCTCGGATTCGCTCATGTATAAGCCAAGTTTGGTTCTGCGCCACAAGATGTCTTCATCAGTCATTGCCATCTCTTCATTGATCAAGTAATCGATTTCCACTTGATAAACGCCATGCGCCTCGCTTGAGAACTGGATGCCAAGGTCTGCTTCGCTATTTGCGCCTTCCAGTAGATTCCAAGTGTAAGTACCAAATTGAGTCACGTAGCGAAGCAATAGCGCGTCAGATGCCCAAGGGTATTTAGTGTGGATCATCTTCGCAAGTTGCTCTCTGCTGCAACTAAAGTTACCGCCTGGAAGCGTGTCGTTCGCTGTCCATGGTGCGCCCATGTTGGTTAGGTGTGGTTCTAGCTTGTTCAGTGCCGCTTCGCCGAGTTTACGATAAGTGGTCAACTTGCCACCGAAGATCGAAAGCAGTGGTGCTTGATCTAGCTCTGCGTCCAATTCCAATGTGTAGTCACGAGTGATCGCTTGTGGTGAATCAGATTCGTCGTCACAAAGCGGCCTTACGCCACTGTATGTCCAAACCACGTCTTCACGGCCAAGCTGTTTAACAAAGTGCTGGTTAACGATATCAATTAAGTAATCAACTTCTACATCGTCGATAGCCACTTCGCGAGGATCACCTTTGTATTCAAGGTCGGTTGTGCCGATGATCGAGAACTTATCTAGGTAAGGGATCATGAACACTATGCGGTTATCTTTGTTTTGTAGAATGTACGCTTGTGGTTCGTCATGAACACGCGGCACCACAATGTGTGATCCTTTGATTAGGCGAATATTACGAGGCGAAGCCTGCTCTAACCCATCATCAAAGAACTGCTTAACCCAAGGGCCTGCAGCGTTAACAAGCGCTCTTGCTTTGCGTTCAAAGCGTTGGTTTGTCATCACATCAAGGATCGTCACATGCCAAATACCACCTTCGCGGTGCGCTTTTTCAACACGGCAGTAGTTACGTACTTCTGCGTTGTTTTCTTTTGCTGCCAACACGTTGAGCAATACCATACGAGCATCATCAACCCAGCAATCTGAGTATTCGAAGCCTGTCTTCATTTCTGGTTTCAGTAGCCCTGATTTTGCTAGGTTGACTGTCTTACTTCCAGGAAGAGTGGTGCGCTTACCCAAGTTATCGTAAAGGAATAGGCCACAGCGAATCATCCAAGCTGGGCGTAAAAATGGTCGATGAGGTAAACGGAAACGCATTGGCTGAGCAACGTGAGGCGCTTTTCTTAACAAGACTTCACGTTCAGCGAGTGCTTCCGAAACTAAACGAAACTCATAATGTTCAAGGTAACGTAAGCCACCGTGGATTAGCTTTGAACTTGCAGAAGACGTCGCAGAGGCGAAATCATTTGCTTCGTATAAACCAACGTTTAGACCACGACCAGCAGCGTCTGCCGCGATACCCGCACCATTGATGCCGCCGCCAATAACGATTAAGTCTAGAGTTGAAGATGTACTATTGTTTGAATTAGTTTGTTGAGCACTCATGGTTTTGACCTCTTTCTGAGCGAACGAGCATTTTAGAACATAATTGAATCCTATATGAACTTTCGTTTGCGGTCATTTATTATTTTCGTTTATGCGCGTTTTATGTGATTTGGGCATAAAAAAACCTCTGCTTATGAAGGCAGAGGTTCAAATAAGTCTAATTCGAGCATAGAAGCGACAGTGACAGCGAGCAAGTTTTACTTTATTAACTTTTCTATAAATAATTGTGATTCATTTAAGAAAGTGGCGTCACTGAGCTCTTGTGTTTAGTTATTCGCTCATAGGACGAGCGGTATCGATCACTTCTAATGGTATTGCCGAATCTTTAAGGATGTTGAGAATCTCTTCCGGTGGCTGCTTATTAGTAAACACCATGTGCGCTTGAGAGATATTGCCGAGCTTAACCATGGCGTTACGGCCAAACTTAGTGTGGTCGACGGCTAAGAAGATGCTGCGACTGTTTTCGATGATGGCTTGTTTCACACGAACTTCGTGGTAATCAAAATCGAGCAGTGAGCCATCAAAGTCGATGCCGCTGATGCCTAAGATGCCGAAATCGAGGCGGAACTGCTTTACAAAGTCGAGTGTCGCTTCGCCAACAATACCGCCATCGCGGTTACGTACTTCACCGCCCGCCAAGATAACCTTGATCTCTGGGTTCGGAAGAAGGATGCTGGCAACGTTAATGTTGTTGGTGACGACTCTTAGCTGTTTGTGATTTTTATTGAGTGCACGTGCCACTGATTCTGGCGTGGTGCCGATATCAACGAACAGGGTTGCACCATCTGGGATGTGCTTAACCAGTTCGTCGGCGATCACGTCTTTTTCGTTGAAGTTAAGCGCTTTACGCGTGTTATAAGAGGTGTTTTCCGAGCTTAAAGGAATGGTTGCACCACCATGATAGCGACGAATTTTGTTGCTATCGGCAAGTTCATTGAGGTCTCGTCTGATGGTTTGTGGGCTGACATCGAACTTTTCAACGAGCTCTTCGGTGCTCACATATCCTTGTGTTTTTACCAGGTCTACAATCTGCTGGTGTCTTGGTATCTGCTTCACTTAACTTACCACTCCCTGCACGCTATGGGTTCTAGCGCGTCACAATCGAAAATATTAACTCGCGCTATTGTGCTCGAATTGATGAGGAGAGAGAAGTAATGATGGTAAGGAATTATGCCCAAACCGCAAAAACGTTGATCAAAACATGAAAAATTGGCTCCAAACGCAAAAAAGAGCACAAAATAGTGCTCTTTTTAGTTTCGTTTAATGAGGAACGAACAATTCAATCTATAAGAGAGTGATTATTCGAACGCTCGATTTTACTCTTCGTCGTCATCGTGCAGCTCAGACCAAACTTGTGCACATTTGATAGCACGCTTCCAACCTTTGTAACGGCGGTTACGCTTCTCTTCATCGTGGTGTGGCAAGAACGTACGGTCTAGTACTGCTTTGTCTTGAAGCTCATCGATGCTGTCCCAGAAACCAACTGCTAGACCAGCAAGGTATGCTGCTCCCAGAGCGGTAACTTCAGTTACTTCAGGACGGTGAACTTCTGTATCTAGCACGTCTGATTGGAATTGCATTAGGAAGTTGTTCGCTACTGCGCCGCCATCAACACGTAGGTTTGCTAGCTTGATGCCAGAGTCCGCTTGCATCGCATCCAATACGTCACGAGTTTGGTAAGCAATACCTTCCAGTGTTGCACGAATGATGTGGTTAGAGTTAACACCACGAGTCAGGCCAACAATCGTACCGCGAGCGTAAGCATCCCAGTATGGTGCGCCTAAACCAGTAAACGCAGGGACTACGTAAACGCCGTTTGAAGAATCTACTTTGGTTGCGAAGTACTCAGAGTCTTCTGCGCCAGCCAGTAGCTTCATTTCATCACGTAGCCATTGGATTGATGCGCCGCCCATGAATACTGCACCTTCCAGTGCGTATGCAGGTTCGCCTTTAGGGCCACATGCCAGTGTGGTTAGAAGGCCGTTTTTCGATGTGACTTTCTCTTGGCCTGTGTTCATCAGTAGGAAACAGCCCGTGCCGTATGTGTTTTTCGCTTGACCAGCTTCAACACACATTTGACCGTAAAGCGCTGCTTGTTGGTCACCCGCAATACCAGCGATTGGAATACGAGTACCGCCTTTACCACCAAGGTTCGTTTGGCCGTAAACTTCAGAAGAGCGTTTCACTTCAGGCATCATTGATGCTGGAATACCCATCTCGTCTAGTAGCTTGCTGTCCCAGCATAGGTCGTTGATGTTAAACAACATAGTACGTGACGCGTTAGTGTAATCCGTAACGTGAACACGTCCTTGAGTCATCTTCCAAACCAACCAAGTATCAACCGTACCGAACAGTAGTTTGCCAGTTTCAGCGTCTTCGCGAGCGCCTTCAACGTTGTCTAGAATCCATTTTACTTTGGTACCTGAGAAATACGGGTCAAGGACTAAGCCAGTATTGTCACGTACGTAGTCTTCTAGGCCACGTGCTTTTAGGTCTTCACAGATGTCTGCTGTACGGCGACACTGCCATACGATTGCGTTATAAACCGGCTTACCCGTTTCTTTGTTCCAAACAATGGTGGTTTCACGTTGGTTAGTGATACCAATGCCCGCTAGCTCATCGCTGCGGATGCCTGCTTTAGCAAGCGCTTCAACCAATGTAGAGCTTTGAGTTGCCCAGATTTCCATTGGATCATGCTCAACCCAACCGGCTTTAGGATAAATCTGAGTAAATTCGCGTTGAGAAGAGCTTACGATGTTTGCATCGTGGTCGAGGATTACAGCGCGAGAACTTGTGGTGCCTTGGTCTAGGGCAACAATGTATTTTTGCTCGGTCATGGTAAGAATCCTTTTTCTTTCGTTATTTATATTTTAGTAAATGTAAGGTCGCTTAGGGATTAAGCTTGAGCTTGTTCAGCTTCTTGTTCTGTTTCACATTGGTTTGGAATTGTGCAGCCTTGGCCTTCTACTGGTAGGTAAGCACCGATAACACGTGGGTACAACCAACCCCCAAAACACGCACCAGCAATTGGAGCAAGAATTGGAACGATGAAGTAAGGAATATCACGTGCACCGCTTAGTGCGAAATCCCAACCTGCAAAGTAAGCGAACAGTTTTGGTCCGAAGTCACGAGCAGGGTTCATTGCAAAGCCCGTCAGTGGACCTAAAGAACCACCGATAACCGCGATAAGAATACCGATCAGTAGAGGGTTCATTGCACCGCGAGATGCGCCGTTGTTCTCATCACCTAACGCTAAAATGGCAAACATCAACACTGCAGTAATCACGAATTCCACAGCAAAAGCGCCGAAGAAAGAAAGTGAAGCATGTGGGTAAGTCGAGAAGATACCAGCAGTTGATAGTGCGTCTTGGCTGCTACGAACGAAGTTATGTGCGATTTCGTAGTCAGTAAATAGGTTGCTGTACAGGCTGTAAACCAATGCTGCAGAGCAGAAAGCGCCAAGCAGTTGCGAAATGATGTAAGGCACCACTTTTGCTTTATCAAAGCCATGGAACATGGCCAGTGCAATCGTTACGGCTGGGTTGATGTGTGCGCCTGAAACGCCGGCAGTACAGTAAATTGCAATCGCAACACCGAAGCCCCAGATGATGCTGATTTCCCATTGTCCGAATGTCGCACCAGTTAATACCAGAGCGGCCACACAGCCAACGCCAAAGAATATGAGTAATCCTGTACCGATAAATTCAGCCAAGCATTGCCCAAATAAAGAAGGGTGTTTGTTTGTTGTCATGTTCGAGTCCTTTTTAGTTTTGCTTATCTAGCACGTGTATTGTGCATATATTTGCGAACTCGAAAATAAACGAACATTAAAAGTGAGCGTTTGAGCATAAAATTGTTAATTAAAGTCACTTGAAATGTTAATCCGAACACTTTTGCTCGAAAAAGATGCTCGCATGAACGTCATTGCTCGAATTGATAGGTTGCGAAGCCGCTCAAACTACCTATATGTAAATGAATGCGCAACTGGTACGAGGAGTTTATGTTTGGATTTGTGATGCTACTTCGTGAGTGGCGGATTATTAGACTTAATTAGGGAGGGCTGTGTGATGTTTTTGCTATGTAACAAGGGCGTTAACAAATGAGCTTATATGCATAAATGAATAAACTGCCAACTATGTTGTAGTTTGGCAGTTTTCATTTGGGTGTATGTTCTTGTTATACGAGACGAACTTACCGCTCTAAACCAGAGCTGCAACTTTTCCTTTCGCTACCAATTGATCTCGAATTGAGTCATACGCCCAGTTGAACGCTATCGCGTAAAGTACGAAGAAAATAACTAGGCCGATGTCCATGATCAGTACGGTTAGGAAGTCGAGTTGTAGAACCCACATCAAGACAGGTAGAGTCACTGTCATTAAGCCAAGCTCAAAACCTAATCCGTGCAGGACACGTGTTTTCGTGGTTCTTTTGCTTCGGTCTGTTCCGTAAATTTTGTCGTAGCCATAGTTGTAAACGTAGTTCCAAGCCATCGCTATCAATGATATTGCGAGCGCTAAGCCTGCCATTTCACCTGCGCCGTGTCCTGTAATATAGGTTGCAAGCCCTGCCATCAAAACCAAAGCAACCAATTCAAATAGCACCATGTGCAACATGCGTTCTTTATGTGACATTTTTCTAACTCTCTTTACGATTAAATAGCCGCCGATGGGCTAATGACTTGGCTAGATAGTATCTACTTAAGTGATAATATAAAGATAGTTAGCATCACATATTGTGATAGTAAGTTTTGGGAGAAACCGAATGTACAACATTGAACAGCTGAAAATGTTTGTGTATGCCGTTGAATTAGGGTCATTTTCTGCCAGTGCTCGTCATTTGGGTAAGGTTCAGTCGGCGGTGAGCCAAGGCATCAGTAATCTTGAAATCGATTTTAATGTTGAGCTTTTTGATCGTTCGACTCGAAAGCCTTCACTAACCAAAGCGGGCGAGCAGTTATTTAAACAGGTGAAAGCAATCGTGCTTCAGGTTGAAGATCTGAATGTGACGGTTAGTGCGATGGGTAGCGGTGAAGAGGGGCTCATCAAAATTGCATTAGATGATTCATTACTGGTTCCGAACTTATCTAAGATCCTTAGTCAGTTCAGTTATCAATTCCCGGCGACTGAAGTTGAACTGGTTGCGTGTACCACAACAGAGGTCAATCCGTTAATTATCGAAGAGAGAGCCGACATTGGATTGATGTTTACCAACTTGGCTTTTGATGTCGGTTCTGAGCCATGCTTTATCGGTCACTTACCGTTTATTGCTGTGTGTCATCCAAGTCATGCGCTCGCAAAAACAGGTGTGGCGAAACTCACTGACTTACTCCCGCATCGTCAGTTAATGTTGAGGGGAGACAAAGGCAAGGTGATGGATCAGTTTCCGCTGATTGCCGGAAAGGTATGGTGGTCAAACAGCTTTATTGTGATCAAAGAGATGGTACTTGGCAGCGATATTGGGTGGGCATACTTACCCAAGCACCTTGTCGAAGAGGAGCTGAATAAGCAGCGTTTAGTGGAGATTAATGTCTCATTCGATCACAAAACATGGTCGCCTCCGGTTGATCTTGTTCTGTCTAAAACACGCTCAAAAGGTCCTGCATTACTTTGGCTTGAACAAGCATTGAAAGGCCTATTAGACGAAACTGAATAAAGAAAAGGCTCACCGTTTAACGTGTGAGCCTTTCTGTTCAAAGTGATGCTGCTTTTTGTTAGTTCTAGTTCTAGGTGTAGATGTAGATGCTATACGCTAGGTTTAACCGTCTGACCGTTGTAGTACTTGTCTTTCATCTTAAGCGCCACGTTCACAAGGTAAATCAGCACAGGGACTTCAATCAGTGGACCGATAACGCCTGCAAACGCTTGGTCTGAGTTGATACCGAATACTGAGATAGCCACGGCAATCGCTAGCTCGAAGTTGTTACCTGTTGCTGTAAATGCAATTGATGCGTTCTTGTCGTACTCGATGCCCATCTTTTTACCGATGAAGAAACTGATGAAGAACATCGCAGTGAAGTAGATAGTCAGTGGAACCGCAATTAATAGAACGTCCATTGGCAGTTCAACAATCATTTCACCTTTCAGGCTGAACATCAGAACGATGGTTGCCAGTAGTGCAATCAGTGTGATTGGAGAGATGCGTGGAATAAATACGTCGTTGTACCACTGCTCGCCTTTCATCGACACAAGGATCTTACGGCTTAGGAAGCCCGCTAGGAATGGGATACCTAGGTAGATAAGTACACTGTGTGCAATGTCGATCATCGAGATATCAACCAACATGCCTTCGTAACCAAATACTGGTGGAAGAACGCTGATGAACAACCACGCCATAAAGCTGTAGCTCACCACTTGGAATGCACTGTTTAGAGCAACCAATGCCGCGCCGTACTCTTTGTTACCGCCGCCGATGTCGTTCCAAACCAGAACCATCGCCACACAACGAGCAAGACCAATCAGAATCACCCCAACCATGTAACCTGGGTGGTCTCCCAAGAAAGTTAGTGCCAATACAAACATCAGAATTGGACCAACGATCCAGTTCATGATCAAAGAGAGCTTAATGGCTTTCTTATCTTTTACCACAGTGCCTAGCAGGTTGTAGTTAACCTTAGCCAGAGGTGGGTACATCATTAAGATAAGGCCAACCGCAAGCGGAATGTTAGTGGTGCCAACAGACATTGAATCGTTCCACTGTTCGATCTGTGGGAATAGGGTGCCGAGTAGTACACCAAGGCCCATGGCAATAAAAATCCACAGTGTTAAGTAGCGATCTAGAAAACCTAACTTTGGTTTCATGATAATCTCTCTTAGTTGATATCGTAAATCGTCGAAAAACGATTGGTTGTGGCAAAAAAACACGCTTAAAAGTAAAGGCTATCAAAGCCGATCATTCAAGCGTGAACTTCTATTTTAAAATGCTGTTAAATATCGATTCGAAGCGTTGAATATTGTCGCGGTCGATGCGGTAACACATCTTCGGCGGAATCGACTCAGCCGTAATAAAACCTGAGGCTTTCAATATTCTTAAGTGCTCTGATACCGTTGATTGAGCTAAACCCAATTCACTCACCAGATCACTGTTCAAGCAGCCGCCCGATTTTTCTAACGTGGAAAGGATACTCAATATACGTATTCTTGCTGGGTGAGCGAGTGCTTTCGCCAGTGCGGCCATTTGCTTTTCTGCTTTAGCATCACCGTGTTCGATGGGCAGAGAACAGCCACCAGATGTCGAGCAAGTTGAGTTCATATTGACGTCTCACTTTCATTAATCGTTAAAAGAC
Organism: Vibrio sp. 10N.247.311.12; assembly: GCF_041467515.1. Classification (NCBI taxonomy): domain Bacteria; kingdom Pseudomonadati; phylum Pseudomonadota; class Gammaproteobacteria; order Vibrionales; family Vibrionaceae; genus Vibrio; species Vibrio sp. 10N.247.311.12. Next base: position 57,272 of record NZ_JBFSUV010000024.1, on the reverse strand, counting down.
GATTAATGATAAGCCTATTTTAAATAGGGGTCAATGCTCACTGTCTATTTGAACGAACTTTAAGGTGGCGATTCAGGGACTATGGTTGAACTCTGCTTTGACTCAGCTACGCAAAATGGCGTGAACATCGATTAAACGCCATTTTGCTCGGTTATCCGCTAGTTAAGAACGGTATAGCCTCGGTTGATCATACAGTTACGATTCACTTGAAACTTCTGCTGCTCAGATAGCTCGGCGGATTGTCTTTTTTGAGCACCGTGCTTTAAAGCGCCGCTGATAATACCGATGCCAGCACCAATTTTTGCACCATCATGACCACTCCCGCCAGAGACGGCTCCACCAACCGCACCCAGCGCTGCACCCTTAGCGGTTGAACCGACAATATCGCTGCCAAGAGAATCGACCTCTTCAGGCTTCACTTGTTGAGCGTATTGCTCACATTCATACAGATCGGCGTGATACTGTGTTTCATCAACACCTTTAGTATCGACAATAATTTGATTAGCAAATACTGAACTTGATGCTACAAGCAATATCGCTGCGATTGGAGAGAATGGAAATTTCACAATATAGACCTCTAGAGTATTCATTGCATTGTTAAAGTGACGTGTAGTTCTCGATGAAATCAAGGCGACGATCGGTGTACTCACCAGAATCCAACATCTTAGATAACCCGCGAAGCGTGTTGTAAGGCTGAGAAACGGCCACCATGTTAATGAGCCAATACGGAATATCGCCACCTGGATCACTCAATACTCGATAAGAGATATGGGTGGTGTTTTCGTCGATTGGTGTCAGGATCCAACTCGCCTCTAATTCAGCCACTCTGATGATTTTTTTATTATTGTTTGGCAGGTAATCAGGCCTACCATGCTGACCAATGGTGACAACCATCGTCTCTGGATCTTGAGTGATGACGTTCTCTACGATAGCTTCACGATCGGCAACTGGCCAAGGTGCCTTGGTATAGGTTTTGGTGATCGTGTGCGCCGCACTAAAATGCTCTATTTCTTCCATGTCATCGATGTTTTCTACCCATTGCGTGCCAACAGAGGTATCGATAAAGAGTGCGATAATAGAAGTGAGGGACGCGTTGATGTCGCCTTCTGCTCGAAATTCTTTAAAGTGACTGCCTTCAATTTTACGGTTATAAACCTCGATGCCTTTTTTATCGCGTGCCAGTGACCAGCCATCGGTGTCTGATGCAAACACCGAAACTGAACAAGCAAGAAGAAGCAAAGTAATAATCTTATTCATCATGTTAATGAGCGCCCTTTCCAGCTGATTTTATTGGTTTTAGATAAGCGGTAACTGTTCAGCACGAGTAGGCTTTGAACACAAATACCGAAGGGTACGGTTAACGCAAATTTTGCGGGAACAAACAGTTCCTTAACCAAAATGAAGTAGGTGACGATCGACACCAAGAGCATCACAGAGCTGACAATGAGCGAATAAGCATGAATGGCAGACATGTCACTGATGAAGGCGTTCGCCGATACAAGCATCAAAAGCGGTCCCGCCCATGCGATGATGTTGGCTTTGATGAAGACTTTTAAAGCTTGTGCTTGCGATTGACAATTCACAATAAGATTCATGTTTTTGGAAAAGCCAGCCCAGATTGAGTTGAAGTCTGAATACATGTGCGTACTCATTAGTTTGTCTGCAAATGCCCAGAAAATCTTAAATCCATTGACCTTCATGACTTTTGCAAAGGCGATGTCTTCCGATATCGCGTTTGCTACTGCGGCGTGTCCACCGACTGCGTCGTAGGATTTTCGGGTAAACAACATCGCCTGACCGTTAGCAATCGCTTCTTCCTTAGTCATGTCGTTCGAGTTTTTAAAGTTCATATAAGATGCGATCGATAGAAAGATGCCCGGCAAGGTCGCTTTTTCTGCCACAGACGCAAAAGTTTGTTTTGGATTAAACGATAAGAGATCAGTTTTTTGTTGGATAGCAAAGTCGATAACGCTCTGTAGCATCGCGGGTGCTGAATCGGTATCTGCATCAATGAAATACACATATTCACCGCTCGCGTTGAGTGCGCCAGCCATACATGCATTGCTCTTACCAAGCCATCCGGTCGGTAACGTTCTACCTGAAATACAGCGCGCGTTAACGTCGAACTTACTGATCAATGCTTCTACTTTTGCACGGGTTGAGTCAGTAGAAAAGTCATCAACAACAATGACTTCAAACTTGTCTTTTGGGTAGCTCTGCTTCAATAGAGAGCCAAGGCTGATTTCAATATTGTCTTCTTCATTTCGCGCAGGAATAATGACGGAAACAGTCGGCCACTCAGTTCTTTTGAACGATATTTTAGGTTCAATGTGAATACGATGGCGCTCTAAGTTCGCAAGTGTGATTAGAAACTTGACGGTAACGATGCAAAGCAAGGTCGTAATAATAGCTAAAATCATAATGACTGTGGTCGGAATAAAGTGATGGAGAGACAGGAAAGAATATAGTGGAGTGTGACCTAGCGCACATCTTGTATGTAGGACTTAACCCTTCAAACTGGAATGCGCTTCTGTTAGCGTTTGCCTTGGAAAGATGTGAAACAGTGACTGACAGGCGGTAAAATAAGCATTGTATTCACCAGCGACTCTAGCGATATAATCGAACCCAGAACCGTTACTCAAGATAACGAATGATCATAATCCAATAATAGGTACGCCCGACATGCCCCAACAAAACATCAAATTTATCGCGACTGATATGGATGGCACCTTACTCGATGAACACGGAAAGTTAGACCCAGAATTTTTCAACCTTTACGAGCGCTTAGAAGCTCAAGACATTATTTTTGCTGCGGCATCGGGTCGTCAGTACTACAGCTTGATGGAAACCTTTGCCCCGCTAAAAGATCGCATGATGTTCGTTGCTGAAAACGGCACATTGGTGATGCATAAAGGCCAAGAGCTTTACAGCTGCTTACTTGATACTGATGCCATCAAAGAGATCATTAAAGAAGCTCGCGCGATTGAAGGCGCGCATGTGGTGCTATGTGGTAAGAAGTCTGCATACATCGAAACCAAAGATGAGCGTGCTCTGGCGGAGATCTCTAAGTACTACCATCGCCGTGAGCAAGTAGAAGACTTACTGGCGGTAGAAGACGATTTCATCAAGGTGGCTATCTGTCACTTCGACGGTTCACAAGAGAAAGTGAACCCAACTATTGATGCCAAATTCGGTGAGAACTACCAAGTGGTTGTAAGCGCAAAAATTTGGTTAGATGTGATGAACGCTGAAGCGTCAAAAGGTGCGGCGATTAAACATCTACAGAACACATTAGGTTTCACTTACGAGCAGACCATGAGCTTTGGTGATTACCTAAATGACTTGGAAATGCTTAAAGAGAGCTACCACTCTTACGCGATGGAAAACGCGCATCCAAAGTTAAAAGAGATCGCGCGTTTTGGCGCGCCAAGTAACGTTGACGCGGGTGTGTTCCAAGTACTTGAGAAGTTGCTAGCGTAACGCTCTTAAGCTAGATTCGATTTTTATCAAAGCCAACTCGTGAAAATGAGTTGGCTTTTTTGTTGGCTGCTGTTGTATTGAGTTAAATTTGAACGAGTGTTCAGCTTATTGTAGTCTAACCAGAAAGATGGGTATTCACTTTGAATTGGATACGCCTTAGTAACGATATTTGGAATGATTATGAGCAAGAAACTTCAACTTGATATTATTTCTGACGTAATGTGCCCGTGGTGCGTAGTCGGTTACAAAAACTTAGAGCTAGCCGTTGCGGAACTTGGTTTAGAAGACCAGATTGAACTTGAATGGCAGCCGTTTGAGCTTAACCCTGACATGCCGCAAGAGGGCGAAAACCTGCGTGCCCATATCATGAGAAAATACGGTTCTAGCGCAGAAGAGAGCCAACGTTCACGAGAACAGCTTTCGGCTCGCGGCCAAGCGGTTGGTTTCGATTTCAATTTCTATGACAGTATGAGAATGGTCAATTCACGTCATCTACATGTACTTCTCGATTTTGCACTAGCGCACGGCAAACAGACTGAGTTAAAGCTACGCTTCTTTGCTGCTCACTTCACAGAGCAAAAAGACCTGTCCGATCTTGAAGTCATTGCACAAGAGCTTGAAGCGGTTGGCTTAGACTCAACGAAGGCACTGAAGCGCCTAAAGAACACCGACAACTTGAAGCAAATTGAAGCGCAAGAGTTTGAATGGCAACGCATGGGGATCTCTGCGGTTCCTACTGTGGTGTTCAACCGTAAGAGTGCAGTAACGGGCGCGCAGACGGTAGAAACCTACAAGCAGATTCTTCAAGAGCTTATTGCTGAATCATAAACGGATCATTGCTATCAATTAGAGTCTGAATTTCATGGAATCACTGTCACTCGCTCAAGCGCAAAAACTGGTATTGCTTTCGCAAAAGCTGCCGCCTAAGAAGTTGCCACCTAAAAAGCAACGCAATGGGGGCGCTTTGGCGAACACGTTGTCTGCGATTGAAAACCTTGGCTATGTGCAAATTGATACCATCTCTGTGATTCAGCGAGCTCACCACCACACGCTTTGGAATCGCAATCAAGATTACCAACTGAACCATCTTGATAAGCTGTTAGAGCGTCGAGAAGTATTTGAGTATTGGTCGCATGCCGCCGCGTATTTACCCATGCGTGACTTCCGATTCAGCCTACACCGCAAGAATGGCTTTGCGAGCGGTAAGCTCAAGCATTGGTATAAAAAGGATGACGCACTGATGGCTCATGTTCTCAAACGTATTGAGAATGAAGGGCCGTTGATGGCGAAAGATTTTGAAGGGGATAGGCCAAACCCCGGCGGTTGGGGCGGTAAACCGGCCAAGCAAGCATTAGAAACATTGTTCATGCAAGGCGACTTAATGGTGCCAAGCCGAGTTAACTTTCATAAGGTGTATGACCTAACCGAGCGAGTTTTACCGAGCGGAATTGATACCTCTGAGCCGACAGAACAAGAGTACATCGAGCATCTCATAAAGCGTTACTTAGAGGCTAACGGAGTTGGAATAGCGTCGGAAATGAGCTACCTACTCAAGAACACAAAGCCTTTGATTCAGAGAGCACTCCAACAGATGCTTGAAGATAAGCAGGTTCTGAAAGTAGATATTCAAGGCTCTGATTACTATGTCCTGCCAGGTGCTTTTGAACTGCTGAATCAACCTCTTTCCAGAACCAAGCTTAAGATACTGTCTCCGTTTGATAACCTGCTGATTCAACGAAAGCGAATGCAATCATTGTTCAACTTTGATTACCTCCTAGAATGCTATGTTCCAGAGGCCAAGCGTCAGTTTGGTTATTTTAGCTTACCGATTCTGTGGCAAGGTGAGCTGGTGGCACGAATGGATTGCAAGGTCGACAGGAAGAGTGGTTTGCTCAATATCCGTAACTTGGTTGTGGAAGAGCGAATTAAAAACCATGAGTTGTTGGTTCATGCTTTATGCGATGAACTAAAACACTTCATGGTGTTCAACCAATGTGATGAGATGATCGTCCATAACACCACGCCCTCTGATCTTGGCAAGCGCTTGATGAGCCAATGGCAAACAGTCTAGCGGTCTTTGTTGTTTAGAAAGCGCTTAGTTACTCAGCAAACGCAGCTAACAAGAACTCGACAAAGGTTCTGTTCTTCAACGACAGTTGCTTGGTTTTGTAGAGCAAGTGAATCGGCTTTGGTAACGGCGCCATGCCGGGTAGGATTTCCAACAGCGCTCCACGATCAATCTCTTCTGCGACTAAGATAGTCGGTTGCAACAACACGCCCACACCCTGCAGGGCGGCATACCGCAACACATCACCATTATTCGACATCAAGCGCACACGTTCTTTATTCGGTGTGGCGTGAGGAGCTTGGCTGCTGTAACTGAATCCAAGCGATGGGTGTTGTGCCAAGTCTTCTAATACTCTGATTTCAGCATGTTGGTTTAGGTAAGCGGGCGCCGCGCAATAACACATCTCATAATCCCCTAAATACCTTGCGACCAAGCTTGAATCGGACAGGTCGCCAATTCGCACAATCAGGTCAATGTCGGATGAATAAGGGTCGACAAGGTCATTATTCAACATCAGCTCAACGTTGATGGTTGGGTGATGCGCGAGAAACTTAGCTACGATAGGGGCGAGTACCTTGTTTCCATAGGTGACAGGGCAGTTTATTTTTACCGTGCCTTGTGGTTGATTTTCCAAGGTTTGAATCAGGTTCTCTGCATTGCTGATGTCTTCGAGAATTCGCTTACACTCACGATAGTAAAGTTGTCCTGAATCGGTTAACGATTGCTTACGCGTGGTGCGGTGGATCAGCTGAGACTTCAAACTGGCTTCTAAGGAATGGACATGTTTGCTTATCATGGTCGCCGACAGGTTGAAGTGGTTTGCGGCGCTGCGAAAGCTACCTTGTTCCACCACATAGACGAAGACTTTCATGCTGGTTAACTTATCCATTGAACACTTTTGGTTGATAAACAATAAACAAAACGTGAGTTTATCAATTATTAGGGGTTAATTATATTAATGGCAAACCGATAATTAACTAAAATAAGAGCGTGCAATGCCTCAAACGAATGAAACTATCTTTGTTACTGCCGAACTTAAGATCAAAACCAACATAGAACGAGCAGCTGCGCTCGAAGCTATCGAACAGTTTTGTTTAGACATGCAAAGCGAACCGGGCTGCCTCCAAGCAATTGCAACCTATGATCAAAGCCAAAGCGATCGTGTGATCTTGCTTGAGCAATATGCAAACCGCGAGGCGATCAATCAGCACTTTGTGATGCCTCATACCCAAGCGTTTATTGAGCGTGATATTACCGAGTTGGTTCAAGCATTCGAAACGCAACGTGGGCCTATCAAAGCACAAGAGCAGGAGAGCTAAGCCATGAAATGGGGAATTCTAGGAACCAGTTTTATCTCAGGTGTAATGGCGGATGCAATTAAAGGCGATGCTCAAAGCGAGCTGTATGCCGTTGCTGGTCGCACTGAAAAAACACTTAACGAGTTTGCTGCCCAATACCAACCAACACAAACCTTCAACAGCTATGAAGCCTTGATTGAAGATGAGTCGGTCGACATTATCTATATTGCTCTGCCAAACCATGTTCATCATGAGTATGTGATTAAAGCGGCTCAAAAAGGCAAAGCGATCTTGTGTGAAAAATCGTTATCGGTTGATATGGAAAAAACCGAGCAAGCTTTACAAGCCGTGAAAGAAGCGGGCGTATTCTTTGCTGAAGGTCTGATGTATTTAAACCATCCACTTATCACCAAGCTTCATCAAGAACTGGCAACTGGTGAGATCGGCGAAGTGCGCTCAATTCAAGGTTCCTACGTTGCGGCGATTGATCAGTTCGTGAACCCAGCAAGCAAAGGCGCGTTGTACAACCTAGGTTGTTATCCAATGTCGCTGGTTCATTCTGTTGCGCAGCAGCAATTTGGTGAGAGCGTGTTCGATGACGTGCAGATCTCAGCAATCGGTCGACGAGGCGAAGATGGCAATATCTGTGAATCGTCGGCGATGATGCATTTCAACGACCGTTTTACCGCACAAATCCACACTGCTGAAGACCACGGTTTAAAGCATGGTTTTACGATCCTAGGCAGCAAAGGCTGTATCACGCTAGATACTAATCCATGGCTACCGACGGCAGAAAACACGTTTACGGTAGAGATCTATGAAACGTCGACACGTGAAGTGAAAGTCGAAGCGCAAGGTGATGGTTTCCATTATCAAGTGCGCAATATCCGCCAAGCGGTTGAGCAAGGTGATACACAACTTGCTGCGCCAATGGCAACCCACCAAGACTCTCGCGTAATCATGAAGTTATTAACTGATTGGGAACAAGCGGCGAGCTAATGTTTTAGTAAATTCTATACTCGTCTCATGTTTGATCGCCTCGTAAGCTATCAAACATGAGGCGTTTCCTCTATATCTTCCAGTCGACTCTCCCCAATAAATACTTTGCATTTGAAACCGCCACAGTGTCCAATATCAGGTAGTACGAAACTGACCGAAAAACCTTATTTTTTAAGGTGTTAAATAGGACCTTTGCCGCATGCGTAAATCAGATAAGAAAATCGAGAATCAAATCAGAGACGTGTTAACTGACGTTTGTGAAGACACGCTGAAAGGCTTCGATGGTTTTTTGTGGGTGACTCACTCGGTCAACTTTTCCTCTTTTCCGCAAAGTTTGAAAATTGTCTGTGTATTCGATACCAATCAGGATAGAACGAACTTCTTAAGTGGCGAAGGTCAACAGAGTGTCTCAGGGGCTATTCAACAAGCGTTCAATCAAGTTGGAATTCAACTGAAGAATATCGATAAGCATGTTAGCTACGATACGCAAGAAAATTGCGATCGCGACCATCAAGGGAAGTGGAACAAGAGGCTTTAAGGAGCGTTGTCATCGTTCTTGTTTAGACAGCCTATCCAAATTGAGTTTCAATAGTGTGGCGCTCAAACTGAGATTCGATACAGCAAATCCAAGTCCTATTCTGAGTTCTAGGCTCTGATAACTTCTCATCTTCCAAACCGTATTATTCTCATTTTGAGAAAATCTGAGCTGATTTCTCGTTAGCCGGAGATACTTGGTTTCCAAATAAAATTAAAATCACAAAAACTTATATTTTCCTTAATGCATTGATTTTGAATCGGCATTTGCTCGTTTTACTTGCCACCGATGAAACAAGACAGACGAGCACTTGAACAATAGAGCCATGTAGTCGATACTTTTTTCGTATTTTGATTCCTAAATTGACACGTAAGTTGGCTGACTTTTCGTTTTGTGATTTAAGGCATGACAGTATCGATTAGGAAATTTGAATCATGAAAACCTACATTTCTGGGCTGCTCGCACTCATACCGTCATGTTTAATCGCTGGTTACGCTTTTGCTGTTGGTACAGCGGTTGTGCTGCCAGGGCAACATGAAGTTGGTGTTGATCTTTTGGGCTCCCCACTATCTACGAATGCCGTCATTGATTGGGAAATTTCCAACAGTGATATTGTGTTCGGAGCTTATGCCGACAAAGCCGACAATGAGCGAGCCACGACAATTGGTTATATGTACAACCAAGTCATGGCGATGAACTCGGGTTGGTTGGAGAACGATCTCCGTAACCAAGCTGAGTTAGAAGGCCTCAATTTCGAAGACTATTTCCTGCACTTTTCCGAAGATACTGTCATTGCCGAAGTTGATAAAACTCATGGCGAAAAGACCCTTTTAAACCGAAAACCTATGATCTTGGGTTATACAGCCAGTGAAGACCATGCTGGTTTTTGGTTGTATCAAGAGCCTCCGTGGGATGCCGATGTGTTTGAGAATTTCGAACAGGGTGGGGCTTTGTATGTCTATCATGCTGAACAGTTCGAACGGCTGACCTTTAAGTTCTCACAGTTTGCTGGCAGCGGTGAATTTTGGATTGAATACCCAACTGCTATTGATTCTCAGGGTAGGGTTTCACAATGGGAAAGGCTTGATGTAAAGAAAGACAAAACGCTCAATATGACCAAAAACCAATCGGTGATCTGGAACCTTCCGGATAACTGGTTAAGAGCTACAACTCATGATGGGAGCGGTGCGAGTTATGGCGGCGGCCAGTATTTTGGTTCAACCTTTTTGAGAGATGGTGGGTGCTTATACGTTGTGAGAGTTCGTTGGCAAAGTGAGAATGCCGACGACAGGCCGCGTTTAAAAGAAGTAAAACTCAAAAACAGTTTTCCAACCGTCAAGTTAACCGATGCTCCGACTTCAACCCCGGACGGCAATGCTATCAGCCAATGGCGAAAAATCCGTGGTTTTGATGTGTCTGCAGACCTAGATGGTGATAACTACTTGTCGCCAAGCGAGTATCGAAATCGAACCAATAAGAACGCGACAGCACGTTTTCGTTGGGAATCAAGAGTGGTGCCATTTGGTCGAATGTGGAGCGCTAACTCATCTTGGTCGCTAACGAACGTCGCAAACGCGGATTATCTATCTGCTATTCATCGCTACTACAAGCAAAGCTGGGCAAGACAAGGTTTGAATGGTGCGTACAACGACGACACAAATAAACTCATTGGCTCGAACCAGTTCTATGTTCACTCTGGCGGGCATGTTCAAGAGTTAGGAGCTGTTGCGGGTTCGAATCAAGCGGATGATCTCTACAAGCAACAATTTTCAGCGTTTCTCAAAAATCTTTCTGCTTTAGAAAGTGATGCGTCGATTGGGTTGAATATCGGAACCGCGAACTTACTGGGTCGAAATGGACAGTCTCATCTTAGCGAGGCGGGCTCTCTGTATTTACGCGAGCACTACATTTTTCCGTCTACTGGGTTTAGTGGTTACTCGGGGATCTCAAAATTCTGGGATAATTCTGCGCTCGCCTACAATGGGCAAAGTGTTATTTTTCAGGCGACAACGCGTTATGGGCGAGTTCAGTATCTTGGAAATAGTGAAGATAATTGGAAGCAAGACCAATACTCGACCCTAGCGATCTACCACCTCAATCGACACGCTCAACATAGCTACTTTAATCAGTGGAACAATGGTTACGTCTATGGAAGTGGCAATACGACGGCTGACACTTTCTGGCAAAGTGGTGTCCCTAAAAACATCGCCTACCAACCCAGTTCGTTATTGGCCGTTGACTTGGGAGAGCCGAGTCATCAAATCCCACATGGCTTTGCGCCGATTCCTTTGATGCTTTCGACAACGACACCTCAGCCTGCTGACTACACCATCGTTGGCGATTCCTCTATGAACGAAATGGTGCATGCTGATCTGCCCAATGGTATCACTCACGTTCTACCGACGTTCACGTACTTTATGTATCAATCTGAAAATCAGGTGGTTGCTGGTGGCCCTGAGGACATGGTGTTAGCGAGAGAGTTCAGCAATGGTCGTGTGTTGTATCGCACGGATTTCCACGGTAAGAATCCGAGCTTTTATGACGCGGCAAAACTCACCATCGCGCTGGATGTTCCAATGAAACCTGTTGATGCTAACGGTAACGTTGGTGACTATGTGAGTGAAATAGAAATTGGCGGTTATGAAGGGCTGTTCTTACTTTATTAGAACTAATGCGAGTGAGCACTCTCGAACCAGAGCAGACTAGAGCTTAGGTTCGGGATATGAGCTTATTCTTTTTACACTGCTTAAATTCTTTGGCGATCCACGATTGCTCGTTTAAACCATTGTCGATTAGAGCAAAAAGGTAGCCATCGACTTTGCCTGAAGCCGCAGGATATTCTTGAAAAGCGTGCTTAGGGTAGCCGGGGTAATCCATCTCGTATTGAGCGTCTAACTGCTTACCGAGTTGACGCCATTTTACGAATAACTCAGAAGAAGATGTCTCAACCTTATATTGGCCCAAAATGCGTTGGTGATGGGTTAACGCCACTTTAGCGCAGTGGTTGGTCTGTACGACTTTTTGTATCAATTCAACTTGTTCTTCACTCATGGTTTTCGCCAGTACATTCTCTTGTTCGATGCGCGCCATTCGTTCACCAAACGTTTCAGCATGGGTGGAAAACACAAAAGTAAGCGGTAAAGCCAATACCAAAAGACGCTTGTAGAACATAACCTAACTCTTTGAATGGATTCATGACTATTATGCCGTTGAGTAACAATATTATTAACGAATAAACACGCTTAATTGTAAGAATTATTTTTATCGAGTGGATAAATAGATGATTTTGGAGTTGTGGTATTCAGGCTCTGAATGTTTGGTTATTTTACGAAGCGACACCGATAACAGAATCAACCCAATATCTAACCATCTTGATTATAAATGTTGGATATCAATCGAGTGGTAGGAAAAACCGATTGCTTTAGCGGCGTTCAACAAAGCTTGTTGAGTCTTGAATACCCTGGGTTGCATTTTTCTGTCGGATTCAAGAAAGCTGTTTACTCCCCACTTATGACTTTTGACCATTAAGTAATAACCATTAGCTCCAGGGGACACGACACCAATTGCTGCTTTCAGGTCGCCACGACTGAAATGTTTTTTGAACTCACGTAATACCATATCAACATCCTTATTCGATGATAAAAAAAGGGAGCGCATTGCTCCCTAGTTAGTGCTTTTCTTAATGTTTACAAGAATGCGCGGTATGGCAGTTCTGGGTCATTTGTGAAGATGTCTGCAAAGCCACGGAAGTGCTGGTAGTGCATGCGGCCTTTATCTGTTGGGTATGTGTATTTACCACCAACTTGCCAGAAGAAAGGTGCGAAGCCGTATTGAAGACGTTCTTTCTTCATGTTCCACAGCATTTCGATTTCACGCGGGTCATTTTGGAAGTTAGCCCAAATGTCGTGGTGGAACGGAACAACTACTTCACAGTTCAAAGACTCAGCAGCACGAAGAATGTCTGAAGATGTCATTTTGTCTGTTACGCCACGTGGGTTCTCACCGTAAGAAAGCAGTGCAACGTCGATCTTGTGGTCATTACCGTGTTTAGCATAGTAGTTTGAGTAGTGAGAATCACCAGAGTGGTAAACTGAACCGCCTGTTGTTTCTACTAGGTAGTTCACTGCACGGTCGTCCATTCCGTCTAGAATTTCTTTGTCTAGGGAAGATGTTCCTTCAGGAAGTGTCACTAGAGCTGTACGGTCGAATGCGTCAAGAACCTTGATGTTCACGTCTTTGATTTTGATCTCGTCGCCAACTTTAGCAATAACACACCGATCTTCTGGCACACCCCATTTCATCCATAAATCAACACACGCTTTAGGGCCAATGAATTTAACGTGGTCGCCGCAGTTTTGTAGAACTGCCGCTGCAACGTTGATATCAATGTGGTCGCCGTGGTCATGAGATGCCATAATTGCATCGATCTCTTTGATAGCGAAAGGGTCCAATGGGAAGATCGCGGTACGTAGGTTTGGTTGAAGTGCTTCCACACCGCCCATACGCATCATTTGGTGCTGGTTTTTCATTTTTTGAACGGCTTGTGTTTTTTTACCAGTACCACACCAGAAGTCCATTGATAGGTTTGCACCTTCTTCTGATTTTAGCCAAATACCTGTACAACCCAGCCACCACATAGAAAACGTACCCGGTTGCACAACTGTTTGTTCAATCTCTTCATTTAACCATGTGCCCCACTCAGGGAATGTATTTAGGATCCAAGACTCGCGAGTGATTTCGTTTACATTGCTCATGATAATACCTTTTATTTCAATAATTTGATTAATTTTGGATGTAGGGAGCCGAGCGCCTTAATTTGGATTAAGGCACTGAGCTAAATTTATTATTATTGGTGGGCTAGTTAGCCCTGCGATTTAAACTAGGATGACTTGCGTCCCTTGAGCTTCAATTAGTTTTACGACTTCGGGATTGGCGTCTTTACCGGTGATGACAATGTCTATTTGCTTGGTGCTGCAAAAGAGCATTCCGGTACGTTGTCCAACTTTTGAGCTATCGACCACGACGACAAGCTTATCGACCTGTTCGAGCATTTGTTGTTCGGCTACGGCCGTTAACATGTCGGCTTTGTACAGCCCGGCATCGGTTAAGCCTTTACCTGAGGTGAACATCCAGTTTCCCGCATAGCCGCCTAATGAATTAGGGGCAGGGTTTAGAAAGATGTTCTGCGCTTTGTTGTATTGACCACCAATGATGATGACATCGTCATGATCTTCGTTGATCAAGTAGCTTGCGAGTGGAAAGTAGTTCGTTACGATTTGAACGTCATCGCCACATAATTGCTGACCGAGTAGGAAAGCCGTCGAACCACAGTTGATCACGACTGTATCGCCAGCCTGACAAAGCCCTGCAGCTGCTTGAGCAATCTCTGATTTCTCTTCATAGAACTCAGTGCTGTTGATATTCAGTGGTGACCACTTTCTCTTCTGAGTTTCTACTCGTTCCGCACCATTTCGAATTTTTCTAAGTCGGCCAACTTCATCTAACTTAGCGATATCGCGCCTAGCAGTAGCAGGAGAAACGCTAAATTTATCAATAATATGAGAGACGTTGATTGTCTGCATATCTTCTAACAGCGACAAGATGCCGTTATGTCTTTGTACTTCATTCATATTTATCACTCTTTTTGTCGTTGTGACAATTTAATGATTACTTTTGATTTGTTTTGATTCTAATAATCACCATCATGATTGTCAAACCACATCGCTATAAAAACCAGACATTAATCACAATGTTTTATAAGTGGTTGATTTTATTGTATTTATAATTTTTACGTGTGATCTAAAGCTCAATTAAGCACATTCTGGGTGTGGTTAATTGATATAAATCAAAGTAATCACAAGTGAGCATTGAATGATTACTTTTGATTGGTAAAGTCTAGTTCGTGAGCAAAACTAGAATCATCACATCCTACAAATCATTAAAATTAAAAATCAATCAGGGGTAAAGATATGGAATTCTTATACGATATTTTCTATATTTTTTACAGTCAGGTAATGACCAAAGCACCGTTGCTACTCGGTCTTGTTACTTGTCTCGGCTACATCCTTCTAAAACGTGACGCAACAACTGTTATCTCCGGCTCTATTAAAACCATCGTTGGTTTCATGATAGTGCAGGTAGGTGCAGGAACATTGGTAGCGGGTTTTAAACCGGTTATTGAAAAAATGAGTGAAATACATGGATTAACGGGATCGGTAATTGACCCGTACACCTCCATGATGTCCACCATGGAAACCATGGGCGACAACTACTCTTGGGTTGGGTATGCAGTATTACTGGCTCTTGGGCTAAACATTCTACTTGTTGCCTTCCGACGTATTACGGGTATCAGAACCATCATGCTGACTGGGCATATCATGTTCCAGCAAGCTGGCCTCATTGCTGTTTTCTACTTCGTGCTTGGTGCAGGTATGTGGGAAACCATTATTTATTCAGCAATATTGATGGCGTTGTACTGGGGTATCTCCTCAAACATCATGTTCAAGCCGACTCAAGAAGTCACTGGTGGTGCGGGTTTCTCGATTGGTCACCAACAACAGTTTGCTTCATGGGTAGCCACCAAGGTTGCACCGAAGCTTGGCGACAAGAACGACAGTGTTGACCACATCAAACTGCCTAAGTGGTTACACATTTTCCACGACAGTATCGCTGCAACAACGTTAGTAATGACTGGCTTCTTCGGCATTATTCTTCTTTCGTTCGGTCTTGATAACCTTCAGGACATGGCAGGTAAAACGCACTGGTTTATCTACATTTTTGAAACTGGTTTGAAATTCGCTGTTGCCATTCAAGTCATCGTTACTGGTGTTCGCATGTTCGTTGCGGAACTGTCCGAGGCATTTAACGGTATTTCTCAACGCCTTATTCCTAACGCTGTTTTAGCAATCGATTGTGCTGCTATTTACGCCTACTCTCCTAACGCAATGGTATTTGGTTTCATGTGGGGCGCAGTGGGTCAATTCACCGCTGTTCTTGCAATGCTAGCGTTTGACGCACCAATCATGATCATTCCTGGCTTTATCCCAATGTTCTTCTCGAACGCCACTATCGGTGTGTTTGCTAACCACTTTGGTGGCTGGAAAGCGGTGATGAAGATCTGTTTCGTGATGGGCATCATCGAAGTGGTTGGCTCTGCGTGGGCAATCCATATCTTCGCTCAATCAGGTACTGAGTTTAATGGCTGGATGGGCATGGCTGACTGGGCTCTGGTATTCCCACCAATCATGCAAGGTATCTCAAGCTCTAGCATGTTCTTCTTTGTGATTTTGGCTTTGGCTGGCATCTACATGTACTTCGCTTCTAAGCAACTACGAGCTGAAGAAGACGCAGAAGCTGCTGCTGAAACAATGACCGCAGTAACGCCTGAAGGTATTGAGGTTGAAGTCGCGGTTCCACAACAATCGACAGCAACCGCTGAAGCACCATCTGTTTCAACAACGGCAGCTTCTACAACATCAGAAACTCGAATCTCACCAGCCGCTGACCAGAAACCGGTTCGTGTCTTAGTGTGCTGTGGCTCAGGACAAGGTTCTTCAATGATGTGCTCTAAGAAAATCAAAGAGTATTTGGACAAGAAAGGCATCCCAAGCTCGACCTTTAACAGCGCCATCACTGATTACAAATCACACCTTGGTTCATTCGACATCATCGTTACTTCGGTTGCTCTTGCAGCGAAGATCACGGGTCTGCCGGAAGGTAAGCAACAGTTAGCGGTTAAGAACATGATTATGGTGAAAACTTTCGGCGACGAACTTGTTTCCATCATCGAGAACAACTTCCATAAATAATTAAAAACGGCTCAGTGGTGTCGCACTGCTGAGCCAATAAAAACAATTATATAAGTGAGCAATAACATGAACTTAAAAGAATCTCTTATCAAGAATAACTCTATCCTACTGAACGCAAAAGCAGCTGACTGGAAAGCGGCGATCAAGCTTGGGACTGATGCATTGGTGAAAGCGGGTATTGCAGAAGAGCGTTACTACGACGCGATTACCAAAGCGATTGGTGAAGAAGGCCCTTATATCTGTATTCACGATGCGTTCGCACTGCCACATTGCCGCCCTGAAGACGGTGTTATTCGTACTGGGTTTGCGCTAACCGTGCTTGAAACGCCAATTACGTTTGAAGGTGTTGATGAGCCTGTAGATGTGCTGATAACACTAGCGGGTAAGGACTCAGAAGAGCACATCGAAGGCACCATGCAAGTGGCGAACTTGATTGAATTCGATGAAGACTTCTCAAAACTTCGCGCGTGCAAAAGCCCAGAAGAAGTGGCGCGTTTAATTGATGCTGCATTGCTTCAAGCGGAAGCGGCGTAAGGAGGCAACGATGTCTAAATATAGCCAATTGAAACAACGTGTTTTAGAAGCCAATTTGCAACTTCCGAAATACGGTTTGGTGACATTTACTTGGGGTAATGTCTCTGAGTTTGACCGTGTTAACGGAGTGATAGCGATTAAACCATCAGGTGTCGAATACAGTGATATGACGGCTGAAGACATGGTGGTCGTCGATCTCGAAGGCAAGGTTGTTGAAGGGAAACTCAATCCTTCAAGCGATACCGCAACGCACTTAGAGCTCTATAAAGCTTTCCCTGAAGTGAGTGGCATTGTTCACACGCATTCACGCAGTGCCACCATTTGGGCACAAGCGGGTATCGACATCCCAGCCTTAGGCACCACTCACGCTGATTATTTCTACGGTGACATCCCATGTACACGTCGATTGTCTCACTCTGAAATTTCTGAAGAGTACGAGAAAAATACTGGCTTGGTGATTATTGAAGAGTTCAAGCAACGTCGAATCGATCCAATGGCCGTTCCAAGTGTGATTGTTGCAGGACATGCGCCGTTCTCTTGGGGCAAAGATGCCAACGACGCCGTTCATAACGCGGTGGTATTAGAAGAAGTGTCGGCAATGGCGTTGGCAACGCGCACCTTGAATAGCGGCATCAAAATTCAGCCAGAACTATCCGACAAACACTACTTACGTAAGCACGGTGAAAATGCTTATTACGGCCAACAGTAAATCGGATTTCGTTTAAGTAAGTCGCTTCTATTCGAAGTAGCTTCAATATTGATTAGGCCCGACTTCAGGGAATAAGTAGAGGACTCTATGTATAAAGTGCTGGCGTTAGATCTCGATGGAACCGTGTTAAAGGATGATCACACGATTCATCCAGAAGTAAAAAAGGCGATCCAAGAAGCCAAACAAAGTTGTCATGTCGTGATTGTGACTGGTCGACACCACACAGCAGCACGACCTTATTACTACGAATTGGGGTTAGATACGCCAATCATTTGCTGTAACGGCACTTATGTTTATGACTATCAAACTGAAACGGTACTGACTCAAAACGCGATAGATAAAGACAAAGCGCTGACCTTCATCGATATGGCAGACGAGTTCCAGCTCAAAATGGTCATGTACATCACGCATGCCATGACGTACTCACACTACAACCCATTTGCCTACATGTTGGCATTGGAAAGTTGGGCAGAAACGGCACCAGAGCAGCATCGCCCTCAAATTTACCAAGTGGAATCATTCATAGAAACAGCTCAACAAGCTGAACACGTTTGGAAGTTTGTGGTAGAGGGGAGCCAAGATTCCGTCGACCGTTTAATGCAACACCCATGGATAGGAGAGAACTTCAACGGTGAGCGTTCTTGGTCAAACCGAATCGACTTTGCTGCAAAAGGTAACAGTAAGGGCCTACGCCTTGCTGAATACATCGCAGAACTCGGTTATCACGCCGATGACGTCATTGCCGTCGGTGATAACCACAACGACATATCCATGATTAAGTACGCCGGATTCGGTGTAGCGATGCTCAATGCTGATGACATCGTCAAATCACACGTTCAACGCGTGTGCTCAACAGATAACAACCATGATGGCTTAGCCCGTCTAATACGTGAACAAATTAAAGGATAACAACATGACTAAACCAATGATTCAGATCGCCCTAGACCAAACAAATCTTCCTGCCGCAATTGAAGTGGCAAACAACGTTGAAAGCTTTGTTGATGTGATTGAAGTGGGCACTATTTTGGCTTTTGCTGAAGGTATGACAGCGGTTTCTACCCTTCGTAAAAACCACCCAGACCATATCCTTGTGTGCGATATGAAAACCACCGATGGCGGCGCAATTTTGGCTCGAATGGCATTCGAAGCGGGTGCTGATTGGATAACCGTTTCTGCGGCTGCACACATCGCAACCATTGGTGCGTGTAAGAAAGTCGCTGACGAATTTAACGGTGAAATACAAATCGAAATTTACGGCAATTGGACAATGGACGATGCTCAATCTTGGGTCGACCTAGGTATCTCTCAAGCTATCTATCACCGTTCTCGTGACGCTGAATTAGCTGGTGTGGGCTGGACTGAAGAAGATCTTGTGAAGATGCGTGCATTGTCTGAAATGGGCATCGAGCTTTCTATCACAGGTGGCATCGTGCCTGAAGACCTTTACCTATTTGAAGGCATTAAAGCGAAAACCTTTATTGCAGGTCGCGCACTTGCGGGTGAAAAAGGTAAAGAAACAGCAGAAGCACTAAAAGCTCAGATCGACCGTTACTGGAATTAGGAGGCGTTATGTACCAAAACTTATTACGCCACCGAGTAGGGCTTTATGAGAAGGCCCTACCTAACGAACTCAGCTGGGAAGACAAACTGGCAACAACCAAAGAGCTCGGCTTTGATTTTCTTGAGATATCGGTAGATGAATCAGACGAGCGCCGTAGCCGTTTGGATTGGAATGACGATGAAGTGTATGTCTTACGTCGCCTGTGTGAAAAGCATGGTGTACCGCTGCAATCCATGTGTTTAAGCGCGCATCGCAAGTTCCCATTTGGATCTGCAGATCCGGTGATTCGTGAACAAGCGGCTATCCATATGGAAAAAGCGATCTCACTCGCTTACAAATTGGGTATTCGTACCATCCAATTGGCTGGGTATGACGTTTACTACGAGCCTGCGGATAAGGTTACTCACCAGAGGTTCATTGAAGGCATGAAGCTTTCTGCGCAGTTGGCGGAAAGGTCGGGCGTTATGCTCGCTGTGGAGATCATGGATACCGATTACTTGAACTCTTTGAGCAAGTTTGAAGTGCTGAGTCGTGAAGTCAATTCACCGTATTTCACGGCGTATCCAGATGTGGGTAATATCTCCGGTTGGAATTACGACATAGTGACGGAACTAAAGTTGAGCAAGCCTCATATCACTCAGATCCACCTCAAAGACACTTATAAAGTGACTAACGAATACAAAGGTCAATTTCGAGACTTAGTGATTGGTGATGGTGAAGTCGACTTTAATGCCATTTTTGAAACGTTGAAAGAGACTGAGTGCGTCGTACCACTCGTGATTGAGATGTGGGCTCAAGATGAACGTTGGAAAGAGAATATACTTACGGCACAAAAACGACTGAATGATGTTTGTGTGCAAACGGGTGTTCCGATGTTGTTTGACCACTAACTCTACTTAGAATTATTAACTAGTTTCTCTTTGCGTTCTCGGTGCTCCTAACGAAAAGAGAAAATGCAGCATATTGCCCCCCAATATGCTGCATTTTTATATCAACATGTCGCTCTAAACTGTTGAAGCTGAGGTTATGTCAATTTCGAAATAGTGGCTGTTCTTAAACAGCAATAGTCACATGATCACGGCCCACTTCAGCCATCTGAATCAGGTAGTCTGTGTGGTACTTCTTTTTGATGACGATTTGGCTACCGATTTCAGCAACAATCTTTACCACTTCTAACGCATCAGAGGGATGCAATGAAGAGTCTTTTGAAATTTCGATATTAACGCCTAAATTTGCCAATTTGATGATGTCGCTAGAATGCATGATGATGTCCAAGATGTTTGATTTTCGTGGACTATACCATCTTCAATTTATGCAACTCTACTCTGCCTATCCTAAAATTTCGGTCGATGCTCTCAATCTATGATTCCAATATGTAAGTAGTAGATCTAACTCACAAATTGCGGGTATCAATAACCTCAATGTGAGGGTGACGTTATGTGCTTAGTATTTACTTTATATACTGCCCCTATTAAGTGATTAGCTTGCTGATCTTCAATAGGGGCATTTTTGGATCGGGCACTCATCAAAATTACTAATCTTTTGGATCTCTCAGTATGAAAATTGTTATTGCACCAGACTCGTTTAAAGAGTCTTTATCTGCCTTATCGGTGGCAGCGTGTATCGAAAAGGGCTTTCGTGAAATCTTCCCTGACGCTGACTATGTGACCTTGCCTTTGGCCGATGGCGGTGAAGGGACTGTGGATGTATTGCTCCAAGGGCTTTTTGGTGAAAAGCGACATAGCCAAGTCGAAGGGCCGTTAGGGCAACCAGTCAATGCAGAATGGGCAATGCTAGAACCGTCGGATCAGAATCCTAAGAAAACGGCTTTAATTGAGATCGCCGCTGCCTCTGGTTTGGATTTACTTAAATCAGAACAGCGTAACCCGTTAATAGCTTCTTCATTTGGTACAGGGCAATTGATCTTAGAAGCCATTGAACAAGGTGCTGAGAGCATTATTTTAGGATTGGGTGGCAGTGCGACCAACGATGGTGGTGCAGGTATTGTTCAAGCGTTAGGTGGACGCTTGTTAGTTAGTAAAGGGCAAGATGGCAAAGGGCAAGATAGTACTGGACAAGAGCTTGGCCGAGGTGGTGCTGCACTTGCAGAATTAGCATCAATAGATCTTACAGGTTTGGATTCGCGCTATGCAGATGTCGAGTTGATTGTGGCATGCGATGTTGATAATCCATTGTGTGGGGATAACGGTGCCAGCCATGTATTTGGTCCGCAAAAAGGAGCGACACCTGAACAAGTCTTAATGCTTGATAAGGCGCTTGCGAATTTTGCTCAAGTCGCAGAAACGCAAGGTTGTGTAGACGGCGGTGAATCCGTTCAAAAGCGTATGGGTTATGGTGCGGCTGGTGGCTCGCCGATGGGACTTGGTTTGCTATTCAACATGCAAATTAAACCCGGTATCGAGATGGTACTGGACGTTTTGCAAGCCGATGATGTGTTGAAAGGTGCCGACCTTGTGATTACCGGTGAAGGGCAGATGGACAATCAAACTCTGCAAGGAAAAACACCTTATGGCATTGCCAAACGTGCGAGCTTACAGGGCATTCCAACCATAGGAATTGCCGGATCTTTAGGCACCGAAGTAGAAGCGCTTTACGGCGAAATGAGCAGCTTGTTTGGAACTGTAAGATCGCCACAAACTTTAGAAAAAGTATTACAAGAGGCGGAGCTTAACTTAACAAGAACGGCAAGAAATATCGCAGCGACTTTACGGTTAGGTCACAAAATATCTCAAAAATAGTGGCTTCTACGAGGTAGGCTGCGCCTAGCTTTGGTTTTCTGCGTGTTGTAAGTTCATGATTATTATATTGTAAATATTATTGTCAATATTGAATGATTATGATTTAGATCATTAATTTGATAGGTTTTATCCATGATAACGATAAATACAAACGATTATATTTTACTTTAGCCCAGGCGTATTCTATATCCTTAATTACTGCGTGGTTTTGTGTGATGAATAGCCACCATTCAGAAGTAAAGATGCAACAAAGATGGTGCATCTAAAAGGTAATAAGGAATAGATGATGAGTAAAAAATTAACTACAGCTGCGGGTTGTCCTGTTGCTCATAACCAGAATGTTCAAACTGCGGGTAAACGCGGTCCTCAACTTCTTCAAGATGTTTGGTTTTTAGAAAAAATGGCGCATTTTGATCGTGAGGTGATTCCAGAGCGTCGTATGCACGCGAAAGGTTCAGGGGCTTACGGCACTTTCACTGTGACTCACGATATTACTCAATACACCAAAGCTAAACTATTCTCTGAAATCGGTAAAAAGACGGATCTGTTTGCACGATTTACAACGGTAGCTGGCGAACGTGGCGCAGCGGACGCGGAGCGTGATATTCGCGGTTTCGCGTTGAAGTTTTATACTGAAGAAGGCAACTGGGATATGGTGGGTAACAACACGCCAGTATTCTTCCTTCGTGATCCTCTTAAGTTCCCAGACTTAAACCACGCCGTTAAACGTGACCCTCGCACTAACATGCGTAGCGCGAAGAACAACTGGGATTTCTGGACTTCTTTACCTGAAGCACTTCACCAAATTACTATCGTGATGAGTGATCGCGGTATCCCTGCGACTTACCGCCACATGCATGGTTTCGGCAGTCACACGTTCAGCTTCATCAATGCTGACAACGAACGTTTCTGGGTTAAATTCCACTTCAAATCTCAGCAAGGTATTAAGAACTTGTCTGACGCAGAAGCGGCACAAGTGATCGGTGATGATCGCGAAAGCCACCAACGTGATTTGCTAGACAGCATCGATAACCAAGATTTCCCGAAATGGACGTTGAAAGTACAAGTGATGCCAGAAGCAGATGCAGCGAAGGTTCCATACAACCCGTTCGATTTGACTAAGATCTGGCCTCATGCAGATTACCCGTTGATCGAAGTGGGCGAATTTGAGCTAAATCGTAACCCGCAAAACTTCTTCGCAGAAGTAGAGCAGTCAGCATTCAACCCAGCGAACGTAGTTCCAGGTATCAGCTTCTCGCCAGACAAGATGCTGCAAGGTCGTCTGTTTGCTTACGGTGATGCACAACGTTACCGTTTGGGTGTAAACCATCAGCACATTCCAGTGAATGCGCCTCGTTGCCCAGTACACAGCTACCACCGTGATGGCGCGATGCGTGTCGATGGTAACTTCGGTGGCACATTAGGTTATGAGCCAAACAACGAAGGTCAATGGGCTGAGCAACCAGATTTCGCTGAACCAGCACTGAACCTAGGTGGCGCAGCAGCACACTGGGATCACCGCGAAGATGAAGATTACTTCTCGCAACCGGGTGACTTGTTCCGCCTAATGACACCAGAGAAGCAAGCGATTCTTTTTGATAACACTGCTCGCAACCTAGGCGGCGTGCCAAAAGAGATTCAATTGCGTCACCTAAGACACTGTTACAAAGCTGACCCTGCATACGGTGAAGGCATTGGTAAACTGCTTGAAATCGACGTGAGCGAATTTAAGTCGTAATCAATCATCTTGATTCGTTAATTGAAAGGCCGTTGAGTGAATCACTCAACGGCCTTTTTTGATCTCGCTGTTTATTAAGCAACCATAAATCATTGAAAAATTTAATAATCCACATTGATAGTTTTTACCTATCGAATTGATAAATCTATCCCATTATCTTTGTAAGAGTGATGGGATTATTCTACGACTATCAGTTTAGAAAGTAGAGGAGTTTGAGATGAATAAGAGCGCATTAATCGTTGAAGGTGGAGCAATGAGAGGTATTTTTGCTGCTGGAGTTTTAGACGCCTTCATGCAAGACGATTTCCGTCCTTATGATTTTGCCATCGGCGTATCTGCAGGTGTGTCGAATCTGGTTGGCTACTTATCTCATGCACCAAAACGCAGTTATGATGTGATCACCACGATGGCGACGGATAAAACTTTCTTTAATCCTGCTCGCTTTGCCAAAGGCGGTAACTTGGTAGATGTTAAATGGTTATGGAACGAATCCAATCAACGTTATCCGCTCGATTGTGGTGAGTTGTTTTCAAGTATCCCACTCATTGCTGCTGTCACAAATGTCGATACGGGCAGTGCAGACTACTACCATATTAAGCCAGAAAACCTTTCTAATGTTGTTGAAGCAACAACGGCTTTACCTATCGCTTACCGTGAAACTCCGTGTTTCTCTGGTGGCTGTTATACCGATGGCGGTGTAGCCGATTCGATTCCGGTTCGTGAAGCATATCGCCGTGGCGCACGCGATATTACCGTGATTCTGTCTCACCCATTGAGCTACCGAATGAAGCCTCAAAAGCACCAATGGATGCTGAAGAAACTATTAAAGAAATTCCCAAATATTGCTGAATCGATGGCGGTGCGTGCTGAAAACTACAACCAGTCTCTGGAGTTCATTCGTAACCCACCCAAAGATGCGACCATTAAAGTGATAGCGCCGCCAGAAGCGTTCGCAGTAAAGCGTTTAACTATGGATCAAAGTACTCTTAATACAGGTTACGAGATGGGCGTCAAAGCCGGTGAAGAGCACCTTGCTATTAGAAAAGGCGTTTATGGTTTAGACACTGAAGATTGTCATTTCTGCGTCTAGGAACGTTTTTAGGATACTGGATAAACGACAAAGCCACGCTGTTCACTTCAGAATAGCGTGGCTTTGTATTTGTAGACCTAGTTTGTTTTTAACTCAGTCTGCTATTAACTCAATTAGCGATTAAACGAGTTCGTTACCGCTGGTGTTGCCAGCAAAGAAGGCATCAACACTGGTGAGCGTTGTATTGGCGATGTTGAACAGAGCATCTTTGGTCAAGAAAGCTTGGTGACCTGTGAACAATACATTGTGACAAGCAGATAGGCGACGGAATACGTCATCGACAATCACATCGTTAGATTTGTCTTGGAAGAACAGCTCTTTCTCGTTGTCGTAAACATCAAGACCAAGCGCGCCGATTTTGCTTTGTTTGAGCGCTTCAATCGCTGCGGTTGAATCCAGCAGTTCACCACGGCTGGTGTTGACGATCATCACGCCATCTTTCATCTTCTCAAATGCCGTTGCATCCAATAAGTGGTAGTTCTCTTTACTCATCGGACAGTGCAGAGAAATCACATCAGACTCTTGGTAAAGTTCGTCGAGTTCAACGTGTTTAGCGCCTAACTCAACAGCTAACGGGTTTGGATATGGGTCATAGCATAGGATATTCATGCCTAAACCCTTCAGAATTCGCATCGTCGCTAGGCCAATCTTACCCGAGCCAATCACACCGACCGTTTTACCGTGGAAGTTAAAGCCAACTAACCCCTCAAGAGAGAAGTTCGCATCACGAGTGCGTTGGTATGCCTTGTGTAGTTTACGGTTCAAACACATCATCATGCCAACCGTGTGTTCTGCTACCGATTCTGGTGAGTAAGCCGGAACGCGAACCACTTGCAGACCAAACTCTTTGGCTGCGTCTAGGTCGACCTTGTCAAAGCCCGCACAGCGCATCGCGATTAACTTGGTGCGGCCTTTAGCAAGAATCTCTAACACGTCTCGCGATAGGTCATCGTTTACAAACGCACAAACCACTTCGTTGTCGTGCGCCATTTTTGCTGTTGTTGTGGTGAGTCGAAAATCGTGAAAATGAAACTCAGCGTTGAGTTCGCCTTTTGCCAGTTCGAATGATTTTTCGTCGTATGATTTTGAGCTAAAAAAAGCAATGTTGAGCATGGCTTCCTCTCTTACCTAAAATATAAATAACCCACTAATTCATTCTCTGAAACGTGATTAAAACAAGGGCATGTTGACCTTTCGCGGTTAAGTTTTGTTCGAGATAAAATCGTTTTAATCGCGACGAGAGGTTTGCCGCCTAGTCATTCTAAGCAAAACCCTCTCAACAAAGAGTAAAACGATTTTAGCCGAACCCTTCGGGCAGTGTTTGTGGTTCCTTTCTACAGCGTTATCGAATTCTCATGTAGGCGAGCTACACGTCGAATTCTCTGCCTTGTATAAATAACCCACAAACGGCTGCAAAAATCAGCTCGATAGGTCAACATGCCCTACAACTCTGTTCAGTGTGCTAGAGTTTTTTTCTCTTGTCTATCACCATTAGTCATTGTAATTGCTATGGTTATTTGATCTTTTGTCTTCACTTATTGAACATTAAAAATCACATTACGAGGTTGCTTGCTTATAAGTTCATCAATATTGAATGAATCTTACTTTCGGGTGTGGAACGTTGAATTTTCCAGTGTGACGGAATACGTAAATGACTCATATAAAACCTCTTCTCTAACTGTTCTTTGAAAGTTGTGCTTCTGTCTAACGAGTGGCGGTTGTTATTTACCAGTAGTTCTCACTGCTGAATTGACCGGGTTTTCTGCGTAAGTGCTTTTCGAAACCTAAGCTAGTTAGCGCTTCGCTTGTGTCACGAACCATTTGCGGATTGCCGCAAAGGTAGAAAAAACTGCGGGTTTGATTGAAAGCGACAGACGCGGCTTGCTCGAGGTCGCCTCCAAGTAACAAATTTGGGATTCGTCCGCGCAAAGTTCCGGTAACTGATTCTCTAGAAATAATTGGCACATATTTAAGTCTCCCTTGAAAGTGATTAACGAGTTGAGTGATACGATCTCGATAAGTCAGGTCTTGCTCTGTTCTTACAGCATGCACTAGAACCAGATTCTTGAATGAAGAGGCTTTGTCTGAAGCCAACTCATTTTGCTGTATCTGCATGCTCTCAAGTATTGAGATAAATGGGCCTACCGCGGTTCCGGTTGAAAGCATCCATAGATCGTCGGCGATCTCTGGGATCTCATCTAAGGTCATAAAGCCACTTGGGTCTTTGCCGACAAAGATGTCATCGCCCATCTTCAACTCATGAAGTTGAGGTGAAAGCTGACCGTTCTGATCCTTAATAATCAAAAATTCCAGATGTTGATGACCTTGTTCGTGCTCTGGCGCGTTCACCATCGAATAGGCGCGTCTTACGAACTCATCCTCACTGTTAAGTAAGCCAAGTTTCGTGAACTGACCTGCCTGATAAGAAGAGACAGGTGCACTAACCTGGAGTGAGAACAATTGATCTGTCCATTCTGTTTTGTTTAGGACTTTGCCTGTAACTAAACCATGAGGAATATCTGTCATATCATCCACCTTTAAGAAGAGAAGTTATCTCATTAAGGATACTCAACTATTTACACTTTAGAGTTGCATGTACCACGCCAATAATGAGAATGCTTATCAATACTTATTAAAGGTTAATTATTGGGTCGAATGTTGTCAAAAAGACAATATACTATTTGAGTCCAAATGACTCGTGCATGTGTTTTGGTTTCATTTTAATAGACTTTAGCTGGTTGAACATCGTTAACATAGGTTGAGTGGTTTGACCCCTAGGATATTCAACCAATTACTGAAGAGAATAATTTATAGATGCGTATAATGGCGGCTTTCGTTCTCAATATAACTGTGTTTTATGCTTGATAATCTTCGTATGGCCTTGAACGTATTGTTCGTGACCATTAATACTGCATTCACCGCATTGGCTGTGAGCCTGTTTGCCCTAATCAAACTTATTTTGCCAATTTCTGTCGTTCAAAAATCATGCACTCGCTTAGCTAACTTCACATTCTGGTGTTGGGCTTCTCTTAATTTATGGATGTTGAACGCCAATAACGATATCGAATGGCAAGTGGAAGGGGGGGAAGATATTTCGACCAAGCAGTGGTATTTGATGATGTCTAACCACCTAAGCTGGGCAGATATTGTGATTTTGTCTTCAATCCTAAAAGACAAAATGCCGATGACGAAGTACTTCTTGAAACATGAATTGTTGTACGTACCATTTGTTGGCTTGGCCTGCTGGGGCTTAGATATGCCATTCATGAGACGCCACTCTCGTGAGTTCCTATTACGCAACCCAGAACGCCGTAATGATGATTTTAATGCAATCAATAAAGCGTGTACTAAGTTCAAATTAGCACCGACAACATTGGTTAATTTTGTTGAAGGGACTCGTGCAAACCACGAGAAACTGGCGTCAGCAAAGACCCCTTATCGCCACTTATTGAAGCCGAAAACTGGGGGCGTGGCATTTGCTTTATCTGCAATGGGCCCAATTTTGGATGGCATCGTGGATGTGACCTTAGCTTACCCTGAAAACCAAACCTCTCCGTTTGAAGATATGCTGAAGGGCAAAATGACTAAGGTCGTTGTGCGTATTAAATTGCATCCAATGGATGAGAACGTGAACGGTAATTACTTTGAAGATAAGGCTTTTAAACGTCGCTTCCACAATTGGTTGAACAGCACGTGGAAAGAGAAAGACGTCTACCTTGATACGGTTTATGGGGTTGATAAGCCTTCTGAGGTAGAGACAGTTGACGAGCCTGATGTGGCTTATAAGAAACAAGAACAGTAAGCTAAAACTGAATCGATAGCATTAATAAAGCCGATAGCTCATTGAACTATCGGCTTTTTTATTAATTTGACTTTCTTAATATTCAAACCATTAAGTTAGTACTTACTATGGCTTAACCGCCTGGTAAGCATCAATAATATGCTTTACTTGGCTAGGTTTGCCTTGCTTCTCTTGTCCTTGATGGATACGTAAGTAGTGCTGCAATGTTTTGGCTTTGTATTGCTGTGATACCTTCACTTGTTCATCACAACTTGGTGTCCAGATCTTGTCACCGACGTTTGATATCTCGCTAACGGTTTGGCTCTTTTCTGAATCACCGCGACTATTACTCACCAATAAAATCTCGTAGTAACGACGGTTCTCTTCAATCAACACTTCATCAATAAGACCAAAATGGATCGCCTTTAAATGGCTTCTCAACTCGAATTGCTGATGCACCGGACAAAGCAAGAAATCGATCGCTTTGTCTGGGTGTTGACGATGAATATCATCGACGAGCTTTTGAGTAAGATCGCCACCGACGCCCGCAATAATCACCAGGTGTTTGCCAGTATGTTTCTCAAGCGGGATAGCGGCGACATCCATACAGTAGACTTGCCATTGGCTAGTCACTTTCTGTTCTGCTATTGCACCTTGCGGAAAGTAACGCGTAAGTTTGCTTTCCAAATCGCTCATAAGAGACGGGACAATATCGACAAAGTGAAGCTGAGGTGCTTTGTTATCCGACAACAGTTGAACACCCAAGAAGCCGTGATCACAACAACAGTCCCAAATATGTTGGTAGTCATTGCTGACAAGGGAATGGAGAGTTTGCAGTCGGTTACTTAGCTTCATAAGGCTCGTGTCGTTAGAAAAGGGGTATTGTCGTGTTGAACGCGCATTGTAATGACTTTCCATAAAAACAAAAGCACCTAGGGTATGAATCCTAGGTGCTTTGTAGTGGCTACAGAAATGTAAGTATAGGTTTACGATGCTTTGGCAACGGCTCTGATATGGCCTTCCACTCGGTTCTTACCAAGTTGTTGCGCGATAAGTTTCGCTTGTTCCGCCAGCGCTAAAGCTGAGTCTGTTTCACCCTCTATTTGCGAGTATCCCACGCTAACCCCTAGCGATAAGGTGATATCTGGAGTGACGATGGTTTTCTCCGCGATTGCGACTCTGCACTGGTCTAGCTGGAATTTGGCATCTTTCACATCATTGGCTTTGAATAATACTGCGAACTCCTTTCCTCCAACACGAGCCAAGCAAAGTCCCTTTGGCTTGGGGAAGTAACTGCGTATCGATTCTGCAGTCAGCTTGATTATCTTGTCGCCAACCGCTTCACCGTAGGCTCGGTTTACGTGGTCGAAGTTATCGATATCAAGCAGAGCGACATAGGTATCGGGCTCGCTCACGTAGTTTTCGATGGCGATGCTGAAACTGCTCTTATTGTCTAACTGCGTCATCAGATCTTTGCTGCTCAATTGATGTTGAAGCAGTAAGTTAGACAAAGAGACTTCAGTGTAATCACGGATCATTCGTAGAATACTCTGGCTGATCGGTAAGTTTACGTTTACGTACAACACTGCGATCAACTGCTGACGAGAGTGCAAAGGAATACAGTAATGACGTTGGTGTATTTTGAGTTTACACGCCAGTGGATCGGCGTACTTACCACTTCGGTAAGCCATAGTGTCCGGTGTAAATCGCTCTGCAAGGGCTTTGTCACAATGTACCGTGGATTTGTTTCCGTGATAGTCGATGGTACTGAATGCGTGGTTCTCAAGCTGATAGAGACAGAATTGAATGCCTTTTTGGTAGGTGAAACTATCCAGTATGGATTTTAACTCTCGCTTAAAGCTTACAAGGTCATCGACTTTATTCAGTTGCGACAAGGACACGTTCAAACGATAAGCCAGATAGTTGGCACCAATCCACAATAGCAGGAGTGAGCCCAGTACTAAGCCCGTCAACGTAAATTGATGTGAGCTGGTTAAGATGTCATGGCGGTCAGTGCCCGCAATGAACACCCAATTTAAGCTGTTGTCTGCGTCAAATACCGATATTTTGAAGTTATCTTGATAGTAATATTCGTGCTTACCAACGGTTTCACCTTGTGAGAGTTGGTGGCTGATCCCTGCATGGAAGCTGATGGATTTAGAACCGATACGCTGTGGATCCGGGTGGAATACCAGTCGCTCTGTTGCTCTGTCTACAACAAATACATAGCCATTATTAAGCGTTTTTAAATCTCTTAAACCTTGCGTGGTATGCATTAAATCAAACTCAATCCATATTTCTTCGTTGAGCTTTTCTGCAGTGTGTTTAACGGCGAAAACCCATCGTCCATCGGCTTTTTGGTAAACGGAAGAGATGTAAAAATCTTCTACAACACCGTCTATTGAATGCCATTGTATTGTGGCGATTTGTTCATTGGAAAGAGGAAGGCCACGAGTGGAGACATAATGTTGGGAGTTAGGTTGGTATCGAACGATATCGGAGAAATTTGGTGTTCTTCTTAGAATATTATCACTCAATTCTCTGAATTTTTTATCACCGATTGGAGCCGTTTTAGGCAAGCCTAGACTGGTTTCTAAAAAATAGAGTTTGCCGAATGTGGCTTCGATGTTGGAACGAATGGTAGAGCTTGCGATACGAATGTTTGATGATGATTGTTCTGTTGCTGCTGTTTCTACTTTTTCAAGCTGAGTCATAGCAAGATAGAGCATCCCTCCAGTTAATAAAATAATGTATGGTTTAAAAAGCCGAATTAATGTTTTAGGTAAAGCCATGATATCCAAAGACGTTATAGATTCATTTTTATAGTACGGCAATACTAAACAGTTTCATTAACCACATCAATGCAAATGATTCCATATGGATGAATGATTTTTATGATATTCAGCTAACAAAAAAGCCAGCTGCAAATATAACTGGCTTCTATGGTTTTCGGTGTTTTATTAAGCTGACTAAGCTTTTGCTTTAATCAAATCAGCCTGATCTGGCGAATAGTGCAAAATTGCCATCGAAGTTGGCGACAACAACATTTCACCTTCTGCATGACCGGGTTTAACGTTTCGCAAGTTGGTATCACAGATGGTTACCCAGTTTTGTTCACGGTCATTCGGTAACGAGAAACGTGCTGGCGCATTGGTTTGGTTGATAAGATAAATTAACTCGTCGCCATCTTTACCAATACCTAAATGCAAAGCGACTGAGCTTAAGCGGTTCCAGTCGTCATGCTCCATAAGTGTGCCATCGACACGGCTCCAGAAGATGCGGTTAGAGTTACGCTTTTCGCCACTGAATGCCTTAATAAACGGCACCATGTATTGCTGACGAGCAGAGATCATTTCAGATAACCAAGTCTTGAAGTAAGTCTTGCGCTCTGAATCTTCCCAGTTAAGCCAGCTGGTCACGCCATCTTGGCAGTAAGCGTTGTTGTTACCTTTTTGAGTATGAGATAACACATCGGCCGTCAAAATATGAGGAATACCAAAAGCAAACAGCAGGCTCGCCATGAAGTTGCGTTTCTGCTTTTCACGTGTTGCGATAACTAACAGGTTTTCGGTTTCACCTTCAACACCGTAGTTTTCCGAACGGTTATCACCATGCCCATCGCGGTTATTCTCACCATTTTCTTCATTGTGCTTGTGCTTGTACGAGACAAGGTCCTGCATGGTGAAGCCATCATGGTAAGTGATG
This sequence comes from Vibrio sp. 10N.247.311.12, assembly GCF_041467515.1. Taxonomy (NCBI): domain Bacteria; kingdom Pseudomonadati; phylum Pseudomonadota; class Gammaproteobacteria; order Vibrionales; family Vibrionaceae; genus Vibrio; species Vibrio sp. 10N.247.311.12. Next base: position 25,207 of record NZ_JBFSUV010000024.1, on the reverse strand, counting down.
TAGTTGACGGTGAGTTTGTAAGGCCAGTGCGCTGCACTGTAGATATCACGAGAGCCCATTAGGCGTGTAGCAAACTCTTTTAGGTAACCCTGATCACCGCGCCAGAAGCTACGTGTGATGTCTCTCAGCTTGTCATTGCATTCATTCCAACCAAGCGGGAAATTACCCACTTGATAACCATTAGGACCAATATCCCACGGCTCTGCGATTAACTTAGTTTCTTTAAGTACAGGGTCTTGAGCTACGGCTTTAAAGAAAGCAGCCTCAGGGTTGTAGTTGTCACCTTCGCGCCCCAGTGTCGCTGCCAAGTCAAAACGGAAGCCGTCGACTTGGAATTCACTCACCCAGTACCGAAGTGTATCCATCACTAAGTTGAGTGCAGGTTGGTGGGTAAGGTCGACGGTGTTTCCACAGCCAGTGAAGTTCGCGTAATGGCAGCCATGTTTAATGTAGTAGCGGCTATCGAGTGCTTTTAGGTTGAAGGTGGTTCCGCCTTCCCCACCTTCTGCTGTGTGGTTGTACACCACGTCTAGAATGACTTCGATGCCATTGCGGTGCAGTTCGCGAATCGCAGTCTTTAACTCGTTTACGGCATCTTTCTCTGCGTAGCGAGGGTCAGGCACCATAAACAAGTATGGGTTGTAACCCCAATAGTTCACTTTACCCATGTCTAATAGGTGTGGTTCATGCATGCATGCGGCAATGGGCAAAAGCTGTAGAGAGTTGATATTTTGCTGTTTGTAGAACGCAAGCATTTCAGGGCTCACTAACCCTAAGTAGCGTCCTTTAGTATTGGCAGCCACTTCTGGGTGCAGTTGAGATAGACCTTTTACATGCGTTTCAAAAAGAACGGTATCTTCGCGGCTAATGCGTGGCTTTTCTACATCTTGCCAATCGAAGGTGTCATCAACAACGACACATTTCGCCATAGCAAAGCTTTTTTCATTGGTATATGGCGTGACGTAATCGAGCGGTTCGCTTATTGCTTTGGCATACGGGTCTGAAAGCAGGATAGGGCCATTGTCCGTTTCGGCAATGAAGCCGTATTTTTGCCCCGCTTTAATACCATCAATAAAGACATATCTGATATCAGCGTATTCATTTTCCAATTTATAAGTGGTGAATTCGTCGTTCTCGTCAAAAAGAGCGAGTGAAAGAGATTTACAGTCAGGAGAATAAATAGAGAAGTTGCAGCCAGTGTTACCTAGCGTTGCGCCTAGCGGATAAGGGCGAGCGAGCGTTCTAGTCATTGCTTGATTTCTTGTTCGTTTATCGACATCAGTGAACTATAAGTAAAAAGCTTTGTCACAATAAGGTCAAGCAACTTCACAGATTAATTACGGTAAAAAAAATAATTCATCGATGAAGTTCAAATTATATATTTGAGCTAGATCTCACTTATGTTGAATAATTAGATCTGTGTGCTGTCTACTCCTCCTATATTAAGTGATCTACCTCTTTAAAACACCATTCTGTATATTTTCTACTCCCCTCTAGTCCCCCTTAATTAACTTAGGGGCGGAGGAAGTCAAACTTGTCATCCCCTCTTAATATTGACCCCGTTGAAACGAATCAGGGGAAACCCTAAACCTCTCTATCTTACGACTACCATTACTGCCTTTGGTTGCCGCAAGAGAGCAAAAATATAAAAACCTAAAATAAATCGTCCTTAATGGAGTTAAGAATGAAAAAAGTAAGTTTGATTGCTGTTGCAGTGGCAACTACATTAGCTGCTGGCTCTGCGTTCGCTGTAGATTTTAATGGCTACATGCGTGCTGGTACTGGTATTAGCGGTAACGGTAACGGCGACGTATCAGTAAATAAAAACGGTATTGGTCGTCTAGGTAACGAAAATGACAACTACTACGAGTTTGGTCTAGCTGAAGAACTAAAAACTGGCGAGCAAACGTGGCGCGTAGAATCTATGATTGCTCAAGGCAACAACGGTTCTAATGGTTGGGAAGACGGTGATTTCAACGTTGCACAATTTGCTGTTAAAGCTAAAGGCGTGATCGCTTCAGACAAAGAAGCAACGCTTTGGGCTGGTAAAACATACTACCAACGTAAAGATATCCACATCACTGACTTTTACTTCCTAAACACGTCAGGTACCGGTGGTGGTATTGAAAACTTATCTATTGGTGACCAGAAGCTTTCTGTTGCGCTGATTCAAGACGGTGACCACGACGAGTCTACAGGTTACATTTTTGATGCTCGTCTAGCGAACATTGGCCTATGGCAAGATGCATCTCTAGAGCTAGCATTAGCGTACAACTTTGCAACTGACTCTGATGATAAGAGTGAAGAAGCGGATGATGGCCTACTAGCTTCTGCGATCATTCACCAAGGTATGGATAACGGTTTCCACCAAACTATCCTTCAATACGGTACTAACGGTTACGGTGTTCAGGCGGCTAACTTCTGGGGTTCAGGTACATACTACGCTCGTGGTACTGAAGCATTCAACGATGCATCTGGTTTCCGTTTGATCAACTGGGGTGTAATGAACCTAGGCGAATCTTGGGAAATGGGTCACCAACTAGCATACCTATCTGGTAGCGACATCGGTGGTCAAGCTGCAGGCGTTTACACAAACAAAAACTTTGATATCGACCAGTACTCTGTAGTTGCTCGTCCAATGTTCAAGTGGAACGACACTATGCGTACTATCTTCGAAGCAGGTTACAATGCTGGTGAGAAAATTTCAGACAGCGGTTTAGCTAAAGAAGATTTCGGTAACGCTAAGTTCACAGTAGCTCAAGCTTGGGCTATGGGTGACAGCTTCTGGGCTCGTCCTGAAATTCGTGTTTACGGTTCTTACATCCTAGATACTGAAAACAAAGATGCATTCAACGGCGACGATACTGAGTACGTGTTCGGTATCCAAGCTGAAGCTTGGTGGTAAACACTTAGCTTAACCAATCCTAAACTGTCCTAATTCATAGCCGGCTCGCGTCGGCTATTTTTTTAAGGAATGTACGATTAAGTTGATCGTTCCCTAGGTGAATAGTTCTCTTTGTGGTAATTAAAGTTAGTAAATTTCTTAAAAAAATAACAAGAAGGAAGGGTTATGTATTTTAAAGCTCTAATGTTGAGTGGTTGTGTTGCGTTGGCCGGTTGTCAATCTGCACAAGTAGTCGAGCAAGTGCAAGTGGCACAGGCTGAACAAGTTAACTCTATTGCTGGTCTTCAATTTGCCCCGATGAAGCTTCCAAGCTCGGCAATTTTCGATGTAACACCAGACAGTCAAATTTTAAACTATCAGGGTATAAACAGCCCTGTAGTAGCGATCGAGCTACCAGCGGATCGCGGTGAATACTCTATTAAGATCACCAGCATGATCGGTGATACAGCATTTGTGCCGAATGCCGTGATTTACGATAAAAACGGTCGCGAGTTAGAGCGTTATGGCAAAGAGAGCTTCGAATACGCGAAGCCTAGGTTGCATTTGGGCAACCGTCTTGTTGCAGAAAATGATTTTTACCCACCGACAACTGCTGAATCTGTTTACTTAGTTATCTATACAGAGCAAGAAGATCTTGGTGGTTTTACTGATGTCATTCACCCTGCACGTTTAGATGCGGAAGGCCGCGGTAACTACCTGCCAGAAGTAGAAGACATCCCCGTTCCAAACGCGAATGTCGGTAAGATTGAAGTGACTATTGATAGAGTGGGCTTCTTCTTATTTGGCTCTAGCAGTGAATCTAACGCTAAACCAGCGGCAGCAGCTAAGGTTGAGACTATTCAACCAGAAACACAAACTTACTACCATAATGCCATTCAAGCAGCAGTAGACGCAGACAATATTCCCAAAGCACTTAGCTTATTAGATGAAGCAAAAGCCCTTGGTATAGAAGGTGCACAAGAAGCCTTTGTGCGAGCCGTCAACGCCAAGTAATATAGATAAAGGGTTCCTTTAAAAGTGCAATGCTTGTAAGTTAAGCATCGGTTAGCATCTTCTAAGGAACCCTATCGAATACCGCTTTAATGTATATGCTTTTTATTTGCAATGTTCAGCAACTTTCTCGCCTAAAGGGACTTCTGTATTTTCGCATTTTGATACGTGACCAGTAGTCGTTTCCCCTGCTTTATCCGTTTCCATATATTGATCAACATTACCGTTGCTTTCAAGTGTTTGCAGTGCCTGTTTGTGCGCGGCATTTTCAGCTTGTATTTGTTGCGTTGTTGCAGTGCTAGGAGTATGTGCCAGGGCGCGAGCAGCGTCGGTAGATTCTACAAGAACAGTGGTATTAGCCAAAGCCATCCCGCCCATCAATGCTGTAGTCACGATGCCCATTTGGATGGTTTTGATGATATGTTTACGGTTCATGGAAGTTTTCCTAATCAAAATTTAACGACACCGCAAACAACTGCGGTGTTTTGCTGTTGATAGAATATTACATCGAGAATTGAATGTATTTTAATCGTAATTGTAGGGCGTAACCCTTCAAAAAAGGCTGCCAGGATTAATTCTGTTCACTTAAGGGAGAGCGGCATTCCTACTATGATATATCGTTAAGATTTGGTTTTAACGGTTCTAAGGAATATCCTTTCCCTTTAGTTCTAAGTTTTCAGCCATGTAATCGAATGTAGGGGCTATAAAGTATGGTTGGAAATGCCCCGAATTTTAATGGGCGATGCAGTTGTTTATTATTTGCTTAAATCTGCTGGGTTCAATAGTTGTAAAAAAGGGAGACTGACGTCTCCCAAAGGCTAGCTTTCGCTGGTTTTATTATCTTTTTATTAGAATCTAAGCTTTATAGTTTAATTCTTGGTTACTGAAACAACTGGACCATCTACATCGTCATCCAGCTCGTGAATCGCATTCAGAGTGAATGTATAGCTACCAGCTTCTGTTACGCTTAGTTGGCAGTTACCATCAGTACCTAGGTCGATTGATCCATCAGCAAGTTCAAGAGAGTCGCAACCTAAATTAGGCGTTGCCCAATCTGCATCGGCAAACTTGAAGTTATTTTCGCCCACTTCCAAATAACCAGTTACAGAGTACACTCCATTAGCAACAAAGTTCATTGCCCAAGCATCCGTTGCGCCCCATCCATTCATGTCACCTTTAACGTAGACGGTTGTTTGGCCGTACGGAGGAATGCTAGATACATCCTTGTCTGAGTTATCAACCGGCAAACCAGCGCCTTGAGCACCGTTTTGTGCTTGTACAAACACAGCTGTCGTTAGTGCAGGGACTGTGAAGGTTTCAGCGGCGAAGCTTGCACCTTTCACTGTGTCGTCAGCCGAGTTTTGTTGAACGTCATGAAGTGTAAAGCCGGTTGCTCCTGTGATTTTGAATGATTGAGATTTATTAGTTGAGTTTACAACTGCCACAATCGCATCATTTGCAGGGTCAAGATCGTCGCCCGCAGACACGCCATCATCGATCGACATGACAATCAGGCCTTCGACTTGATCTTCGCCAACGTTACGGAAGTCGACACGCTTCATAACTTCGTCAGCTGTATCTAAGCGGAACAGTTCGCTTGAGCTACGGATCTTTAATAGCTCTAGGAATTGCTGCTTAGTCAGCTCAATGTCGTCTGAGTCTGGTTTAGCCGCGCTGTCAGCAATGATTGTTTTGATCAGATCCCAGTTTGCACCATCTTTATCTTCACGAGGTAAGCCAACATTCCAGTTGTTGTCCGTCCCATCAAACATGACGCGGTTGTACCAGTCACCAGAATCGTAAGAATCGCGCTGCATAGACTTAGATCGTAGCAGTTCAGAACCCATATGGATGAATGGTATGCCTTGGCCTAGCATCACGGTAGAAAGCGATACAGACTGCATACGCGCACGCTCTGCAGAGCTAGTACCAGTGGCGATCTTGTAAGCGTTGTTATCCCAAAGTGTTTGGTTATCGTGTTTGGAAACGTAAGAGATGTTCTCGGAAGGCATCTTGGTGTAACCAGCTGGCGCGCCGTTGTAATCAACGTTTTTACCCAGTTTGGTATCGCCTTTGTAATCAATCAGTACGTATTCTGCGAGGTTACCTGCCATACCTAAACGAACAAGGTCTTGGTTATGTAAACGACCATTGATCGAATCTTGATCAACTTTGGTTTCTTCGTTGGCAATCGCTGCGTTACCAAAGCCTTGGTTAAAGCGAAGTGGGTGGTTCCCTTCTGAGTCGACACCACCATCGAATGGGCTACCACCACGAACGGCGTCACGCAAACGGTCTGAGAAGGTACCGATTTCTGTACCTGCCATGTTGATTTGGTTCGCTTGATCGAAGCGGGCGTTGTTGGCGACTTCACCAAAGTCCCAGCCTTCCCCGTAGAACAGAGTATTCGGGTCGATTTTGCGCACTTCTTCCAATGCTTCGACCATTACATCTTTTGGCTGGTGGCCCATCAAGTCAAAACGGAAACCATCCACTTTGTAGTCGTCAGCCCACACCTTAAGTGAGTCGACCATCAATTTACCCATCATCAGGTTTTCGGTCGCAGTGTTGTCACAACAAGTCGAGTTTTCTACGCCACCAGTGTTGACGTTAAGACGGTGGTAGTACCCAGGGACAATCTTATCCAGTACCGACTTATCGTTCACACCAGACGCATTGGTGTGGTTGTATACCACGTCCATGATCAGCTTAAGATCCATGTCGTGCGTAGCTTTGACCATCTGACGGAATTCGAGAATACGCTGAGAACCATTAGGATCGGTCGCGTAACTTCCCTCAGGAACTGTGTAATGGAATGGGTCGTAGCCCCAGTTGAAGCTATCAAGCATACGAAGGTCATTCATTAATGCTTGTGCGTCACCCGTTGAAGGGTCATAACCATCGAGTACGTCTTCGATGACTTTGTTTTCGTCTTCGCTTCCACATAAGGTAGCTGTCGGTTTTACATCACACAGTTTTCCTACGGTGTCGGTGATATCAACACGGCTCGCGGCATCTTCATCGACGGTAGCGATATCAAATGCTGGTAAGATATGCAGCGTAGTTAAACCTGCTTCTTGGAGAGCTTGTAGGTGTTTGACCGACTCACGATCGGCTTCTGTAAGAGCGAGGTACTTGCCATTTAGGCTAGCTGTGCCGAGCTTATCGCTGAAACTAAAGTCACGTAGGTGTGATTCGTAAAGTACGTGGTCTTCGTCTTTCTCTACGGTTGGTCGTTGGTAGTTGTCCCAGTTCGCTGGTTTCAAGGTTGAATCATTCAGGTCAATCACTTGAGAGTATGCTGAGTTCTTTGACAAACTGAGAGAGTATGGGTCTGTCACAAGGCGAGTTTCGATATTGCCTGTGGTTGGGTGATAAACCTTCACTTGGTAACGGTAATAACTGTTCACTGCATTAGACACGGCATCAGTCGCCCAAATGCCTGTCTCAGTGTTTTCCGTCATCGGGATTACTTGTGAACTTAGCAGATCTTCACTGTATAGAACGAGTTCTACATCTTGCGCGGTTGGTGCCCAAAGCTTGAAGGTCGCCGCACTGCCTTCAACAATTGCGCCTAGTTCTTCAGCCATTGCATTACCAGCATCTTCGCTAGCAAATACCGCATCAAGCACACCAGGTTTTTGAACCTCAGTTGAAGAGATAACATCGCCATTGGCATTGTAGGCAACAAAAATTATCTGAGATTTTAAAATAGTGCGAAGTGTGCTGTCGTCAACATCGATAGCTAGGGCAGGTAAGCTTGCAAGGTGTCGGAAACGCTCTTTCAATTCAGAAGATAGTTCTCCGTCTTTGCTTAGTTCAATTGCAGTTCCACCGACAATCTCTTTGTCATCGTTCATTGTGATGCTGTTGTCTAGTGCATAGAAAAGCTTCACAGAGTCTGCATTGCTAGCCGCTTCCCAACCAATTGTGGTTGCATCTAGCCAGTGTGCTTTTTGACCATCAATATTGACTGGTCGCTCTGAAATAGGGTCGTAGTACAACTCGCTGCTGCCATGGAAACCAAATACGCCTTGTGAATCGCCAAGCTTAGTTAACTCGACTTTAGAATTGGCACTGCCAAATGCTTTCTCATCACCATTGTGCAAGATGAAGTTCATGCATTTGTGTGGGTCAGAGGCATCTGGGTCAACTTTCAACACATAATAGGCACCGTAAGTATCGCTGATACCATCATATTCGTAAGGGCTGTTCCAGTCGGTTCCGGTTTCACTTAATCCCATGCCGACTAAATCTGTGCTGGTACAGCCTTCACCATTCCAAAGGTGCAGCCCCCAACCGTCGTAAGTTGAGCCAGATGAGCTGGCAGCGGCAACATCGCGTTTGTAGTAAATAACGACTTCGTTTTCAGCTGCAGGGTATAAACCACTGTTGCCAGGGGCTGTACCGTTGTCGCTATCATTATCACTACCACAACCCGCGATCAAAGTAGCGGTGAAGAGCGGTAACATTGCTTTGGCCAATGTAGAGCGTTTGAAGCTCTTCTTTTTGGTATTGTTGAAGGTATTTCGTAGAGAGATAATTTTATTAATATTTATGTTGTTCACGTTTTGATATCCATATTTCACTTTTTATGAAGATGAATATCCTAGCTTTAACCAAGGTCAACTATTTGTGATGGCTATGTATAAAGTTATTTTTAATATATAAAAATAGGAAACCTAGTGTCAATATCACGCTTTGTATTTGGTTTAAGTTAAATTTATTGGATCAATGACTCATTTGCATAATATCAATAATGTAAGGCGTAGAGGCTAGGCGTAGTTAATAAGGATGAGAGCTCATCCTTATTATTGTGAGTAATATATCGAATTGAGAGAGTGTTAATTTAATGTGGAAATTAAGTTATTTATCAATTAGCTAAAAGCGAGCTGTGCGGTAATTTATATTGATAGGTATATCATCCATTTAAGGATAACACCCAAGCCAAAGACGCCAGCGGTTTCAATTCAATATTAAAACTGCCAACACTGTTCTCAATGTCGAGCACTTGTTGCGCTATGCCTTCAATATATTCATTGAGTATGTAACGACCATCAACTAATTTGAGTTTTTGGATTACATCACTTGGAATCTTAAAGTGAATATTTTCAGTGGTATGTTGGCTGAAATTAGCTGCAACAATGGTTAGCTCTTGGTGGTCAGAGCGCAGAAATGCGTAGACTGAATCACTTAAGTTACAGCACTGGTGTAAGTCTTGGTAATCACCTGTTATCGATGAGTGCTCTAGCGAAAAGTTCATTACCTTTTGATAGAAGTGACGCAGCTGCTTTTCGTTTTCGTCTAATAGCCCGCCATCGAATGCGCCGTGGTTCATCCACTTTTGGTGTTGTGGGACTCCGATGTAGTCAAATATGGAAGTTCGTGAGGGCTGTCCAAAGCCTGCATTCTCCGCGCCCGGTTCGCCGACTTCTTGCCCAAAGTAGATCATGGTTGGAGAACTACTCAATAACGCGCTGACTAGCATTGCAGGCTTCGCTATATTTGGGTCACCTACAAATTCAGGAGACGCGATGCGTTGTTCATCATGGTTATCCAAGAAGTGCAGCATGTGATGTTCAATATCCATCATTTGATGTTGGATTTTGGGGATGATAGCCGTGGAAGTATTGCCTAGCATGATGTCTTTTAGACCGTCGTACAGATCTACTTTGTCATAGAGGTAGTCCATTTTGCCTAAGTGGATATAGTCGCGATATAAGTCCGGTTGGTACACCTCAGCCATTAAAAAGGCATCTTGGTTTTTCATCTTTATAGATGAATTAAGGTAGCTCCAAAATTCGACTGGAACCATCTCAGCCATATCGTAGCGAAACCCATCAACACCTTTATTCAACCAAAACAAGGCGATATCTCGGAATTTAGCCCAAGAGTTAGGCACATAAACAGATTCCCAGAAACGGAAATGATCCATGTAATTGCGTTGAGCATAGTCACTCGGTAGTTCAGGGAAGTCTTTTGAACCGTCTGGTCGCATGCCATAATTGATTTTCACCGTTTCATACCAATCATCGAAACTAGGCTTGGCTAAACGTGAGCCGTTACCTGTCCATTTGGCGGGCGTCTCTATAAACGGGGAGTTTAGGTTGGGATGCTGTTCACCACCTAGCGGCGTAAAGGCGGGCTCTATGTCTGGCAATTCAAAGGTGCTGTTGGGAATGTAGTAGAAGTTATTGTCTTTGTGGTATTCCAGCGTTGTGTCATCTTGAGCGCCGAAGTCACTGACACCTTCTGGGTTGTTTAAGCCTTTATAATGACGCGCAACGTGATTCGGTACGATATCGATAATCACTTTTAAACCATTGTCGTGACTTCTTTTGATTAGTGCCTCGAACTCCTCTAGTCGGCATTCAGGGTTGTCTGCGAGATCTGGGTTTACGGAATAGTAGTCTTTGACGGCATATGGTGATCCCGCACGGCCTTTTACCACGCTAGGGTGATCGTCTGAAATACCAAGGTGCTTGTAGTCATTGATGAGCGCATGATGTGGCACTCCGGTATACCAAATATGAGTCATACCGAGTTTGCGGATTTCATACAGCGCTTTGTCGGTAAAATCACTGAACTTACCGACGCCATTTTGCTCGATTGTGCCCCATGGAACATGTTGGGTGTTTTTATTGCCAAATAAACGCGTAAAAACTTGGTAGATGGCGTACTTTTGGTTGTACATATTTATAATTCCTTTAACTTCCATCATGTTATGTAGGGATGAAAGGGCTTGTTTATTCTTTGCAGGCTAACCGAATTACAATATGCCTTACTCATCCTTATCAAAATCTACAGGGCGTAATCGCTACAGTATGTGAGCTGTTGCCCAAAAGGAGTCATGTTGTCTTCATCTATTCAAATCGTTATCACCTATTTGGTTCTGGTGGCGGTATCTGTGTTGTTTGCAGAAAGTTCTAAAGCGCTGTTGGTGTGGTATTTGGTTATCGGTGTGGTGACGTTTTTTGTGTACGCGAAGGACAAGCGAGCAGCGATCAATGGCAATTGGCGTGTGCCAGAGAAAACCCTGCATATTTTTTCTGTTGCTGGTGGTTGGCTAGGGGCGTTGATCGCTCAAGATAAGCTGCGTCATAAAACGCAGAAACAGCCGTTCAGAGCGATATATTGGGTGACAGTGGCAGTGAATGTTGCGGCGTTTGTGTGGACACTAACCCCGAGCGGGCAGGCGACGTTTGGACGTTGGCTTAGCGAGGTTATTGGATACTTGTAATGAAATTGATGGCTAGTAATCACTTACTAACCATCATAGGAAAGCTATTTTGTTATAACATCGGAATCGTTGAGGCTAACAGCAAGCCTGCCATACCGTAGTTGAAGCTTTTGATACGGACTGGTGTTGTTAACCAGTGTTGCAGTTGTTTACCTGCCGCTGTCCAGAATGTCACGGATGGTAAGTTGGCGAGCGTGAAGATACCTGCGATGATCGCAAGCTCCCACCATGAACTACCGCTGCTATAAACAGAAATGGCTGTCAGTGCCATTGACCAACCTTTCGGATTAACCCACTGAAAACTTGCCGCGCCAATGAAGGTCATCGGTTTATAAGCTTCAGTGCTTTTAGCTTTTCCACTCTTTGCTATTTTAATCGCTAGGTAAACCAAGTAAGCAAGGCTCAGGTACTTTAATATTTGGTGCGTAACCGGATAAGCGTTGAAAATACCCATTAAACCGAAGCCAACCAGCAGCAACATGGCTGCAAACCCTAGAGCAATGCCAAGCATGTGCGGAATAGTGCGGGCAAAGCCAACATTTGCTCCTGATGTCATAAGCATGATGTTATTTGGACCCGGCGTGAAGGTCGAGACGAACGCAAACAAGGCAAGTGCGCTCAGTTGTTCTAAAGGCATTATGGTTCTCCAGCAAAAAAATGAACGAAGTGACTGACCGGTCATGACTTTCACGTGTTGAGAAACATAGTAGGTGGAAAGTGGGGCAATTATGTGCTTTTATTTCCTCTATTATCACTAAATGCACAATAATAAGTACTTATGGACAGATTTGACGAAAGGATATTGCAAGAGCTTAAATTGGACGGCAGAATCTCCAACATTGAGCTTTCAGAACGGATTGGCTTGTCGGCTTCTGCGACCTTAAGACGCGTCCAGGATCTTGAGCGTAAAGGCATCATTCAAGGTTACCGTGCGGTTCTGGATAATGGGCTAATGGGGGTCGGTTTTATTGCTTATGTTTCGATTGGGTTATCAAGCCATAGCAAAGCGGCTCAGCTGGAGTTTGAACAGCACGTCAGTATGGAAAAGGAGGTAGTGGAGTGTCACAACATTACCGGTGCCAACGAATACTTGCTAAGGGTAGAAACCAAAGATCTACCGGGCTATAAGAAGTTTCATGCCGATGTGCTTGGGGAATGTGCTCAGGTGCAATCTATTACGACCATGGTTGTGATGGATACACCCAAAGACGAACGCTAGTCGAGTTTTAATTCAGGAGAGGCACAGTGCCAAATACCAATCAGTTGTTATTGTTCTTAGATGTGGTTCAACAAGGGTCGTTTACCAAAGCGGCAACCTTACATGACATGGACAACTCATCACTCTCTAAACAGATCAAAAAGCTCGAGCAAGATTTAGGTGTTCAGCTGCTTAACCGCTCTACACGCTCGTTTTCGTTGACTTCGGCCGGGGAAGATATTCTCGCACAAACCTATGTGCTGAAAGACACCATCAATCAGATCCAAGGAATTGCAGATTCATACCAGTCTGAACCCAAAGGTGTGCTACGAATTACTTCACCGATCTATTTTGGGCAGCAATATTTGCAACCTATCATCACTCAGTTCATGAGAAAGTACCCAGATGTTCAGATCGTACTCTCACTAGACGATAAGATCGCCAACATCATTGCCGGGCAGTTTGATATCGCGTTTCGCTTCAGTAAGCTTGTTGAATCGAATTTGATTGCGAAGAAGATTGCCGACAGTAACTTCATGTTGGTCGCATCGAACGATTTTGTGAAGGAGCACGGAGAGCCGAAGACGCCACAAGATCTACTCGCGCTACCCGCGGTGATTTATACCAATGGCGATATGACAGTCGATCACTTGCGTATCAGTGAAGAGCCGCATGGTAATACCTTTCAAAGCCTGACGATTCGTGGCAACTATAAGGTGAGTGATGTTCGCACCATGGTCTCTTGCGTAAAAGATGGCTTAGGCTATGGCTTCCTTGACCAATCAAACCTGTATGCCTCAATGAAAGATCTGGGCTTGGTTACGTTGCTTCCAGATTACCCGATTTCAACGATTGATACTGCAATCTACGCTGTGTATCCGCACCGTAAACAGACCAAGCTGGTCAAAGAGTTCATTACGACGGTTCAAGACTATATCGGCTCTCCGACGATTTGGGAGAAGATGCAGCAAGGTTAGTTGTGTTTCTAATAGTTCAAACTAAAAAGGAGCCAGATCGTCACACGATCTGGCTCCTTTTTAATTGTTCCGGCTATCACTGATTTACAATGTAAAGCTTAGCTATAGCTGGCGTGAACGGCTCATATTCACTAATACCTATTAATGCTCATGAATCACTTCTTTACCACTCGGATAAGCTTTGGTACCTAGTACATGACCATCAACTTCTTTGCCATAGTAACCTTGGTGATTGTGGTAGCGCTTAGCATTGCTAGCAACATCACCCTTGTATCGAGGATCTTGTGGGCGTTCATGACTATTCACAAATGCAGCCACATCCCATGCATCTTGAATCGAAAGTTGCTGGCTCTTTCCAAGCGGCATGTTTTCATAGATGAAATAGGCAGCGGTGTTCACCCGGTGCATACCCGCGCCCCAGTTATACGCGTTTTCGCCCCACAATGGTGGAAAGTATGAACGTCCGTCAGCCCCTTTAATACCTTCACCATTTTGACCATGACAGGTTTGGCAGTTGGTTTGGTAAACCTTTTCACCACGCGCTATCGATGGCTCTTGTTCAGGATTATCAATCTTAGGATAGCCACGCCCTGCCAACTTACTGCGGCCATCGATTGGGTATTTGCTTAACAGCTCTTCAGGGAGAGGGAAGCTTTCCGCTTTACCACCGACTTGTAAGTCGGCATCGCTAATCTCAGGAACGGGTGTATCTTGCATGCCGTTCTTGTCTAAGATGCCGCCCATCGCCAGCCAGTATGAATACGCCGTCAGTGCGACCATCTCTTTTGAACCCTCAGCCGGTGGCAGACCATTCATTGAGTAGGTGAAGCAACCTTGGATACGTTCTGCGTAGCTGTTTACCTTGTCATTCTTAGAACGATACGCAGGGTAGGCCATGTACGCACCCCAAAGAGGGGCAGCGTTAGGCTTCATGCCCGCTTGCATGTGGCAGTTGACACAGTTTTGTTCATTGCCGACGAACGTACCACGCATCTGTTGTGAATCGACAAACAGGGAATAGCCCAGTTTTACTTTGTCACCAAATTCCCCATCAGGAATATCTACCAAGTCGCGTGGCACCAGATATTTATTATCTTGTGGTTTTTCAACGGCGGGCAGTTCGGTTTGGCGATCGGGTAACTCACCTTCGGCATAAGCCATTCCAGAGGCAAGGGTTGCGGTAATTAGAAATAATGTTTTCATGCGAGCCCTTTAGTATCGGAAAGATGCGAAGTAGTAAGAGAGGTTTTTGATCTCATCGTCGGTCAACTTGCCGGCGATATTGCCCATCATGTTTAAATTATCACCCTTACGAGTGCCGTTTTTCCAAGCGTTGAGCTGAGTCTGAATGTAGTCGGCATGCTGGCTTGCTAGGCGAGGAAATTTGTCTACGCCCATACCACTTGGTCCATGACAGGTAGCACAAGCAGGAATGTTTCGATCCCAATCACCTTGGAATACAAGTTTACGATACGGGTTATCGATATCGGCTTGTGAGCCGCGCTGCTCTAAATCGGTAAATTCGTATGAAGGTAGTGATGCAAAGTATTCTGCGACCTCACGACGAACTGCGGGATCAGATACACCGTCAGCCATTCCCGTCATGATCGCGCTTTGACGCTCACCACTTGAGAACAGAACCAGTTGATGTTCTAGATAGTCAGCATTGAGCCCTGCAAGCATAGGGGCAATGTTGGGCATGCCTTTACCGTCGGCTTGATGGCAGCCGCTACAAGTTTCTGCGGCTTCTGGCATTGGATTAGGTGCTGCTTGTGCAAAAGCGGATAAAGAAAGGCTTCCTAGAGCAGCGATGCAAAGCGTTAGAGTTTGAGTTTTAATTGTCAGCTTAGTCATGAGGCGTCGCTATTGGTTGTAATGCATGCATTTTCGACATAATTGGTTGTTCGCGCTATTGTGGATTTCCACATTAATTCACTTGGAACTTGAGGTGAGTCTCACATTAATAACCTCAATCACCATAATGGTATTGATGTGAACTTCTATAGGTTGATCCAACTGCCGTTTATGAAATGCAAGGGAACTGCCATGTTCGCCTCGGTATAACTGCTTGTTAAGGCTCTTTTATGGCATCGATTGTATAAGCATAGCTGCTTTATGGATGCGGGCTAAAAAAGTTGTGGTGAAATGAAGATTACCTAATGGCTTTGGGTTGATTACTCTATTTAGAGCGGATGCTTTATCTAGATTGGGTACTTTATGTAGATTGGACGTTTATCCAAATAGCCTGCTTTTCTAGATCAAGGGGACGAAAAAGCAGAGCAACCTCGAATGACGAAGTTGCCCTGTTGTGTTCTCATCTGCAAATCAGATAAGGAAGTGTTTTGAATGAGTGATTAAGTTATAGCTTGCTGAGTTTAAGCTAGACCTTGTAGATCTTAGCCGGAAGCGCTTGCCTTGCTGCTGCCCCCACAACCCAATCCAACATGACGCCTTTGCCTTCTCTCGTCGGATCAATCAAGCCAATATCATTGATGTTAACGCCATCGTTTGACTTCATTTTCACCGGTTGTTGTGTGTCACCAATCCAGTGTGCACGCTCACCGAGTTCTTTGTGTCCAAAGCCGTGTTCAAAGCCTAATGTTCCCGGTTTGATGCCATCAATCACCATCGCCAACGCATGTGTGGTTGAGCTCGGTGTTTCAATCGCAAATACGTCACCTGTTTTGATACCCGCAGAAGAGGCGTCTTGCGGGTGGATGTAAACCGGATTTACCCCCTTGATAGATTCCAAGCGTGGTGACAAATTCGATACCGCACTGTGAATGTTGGACTTAAAGTTGGTTAGGGTAAATGGCCACTCTTTTGCTGGGAACTGCTCTGCCAAAGGTGTGCCGTCTGCAAGCTTTTGTGGATACCATGTCGGGCAACCCATGTACTGCTCACCACTGATGGTGTTGCGAGAAGTACCGAGCTTTTCATTCCAGATTGCCAGTGGTTTGGTCCATTTGTACTTCATGGTTTCATTGGTGTAGGCATTGGTGGCGTCTTCGAAACGACCGCCACGCGCAAAGATATACGCTACCTTGAGCATCTCTTCAGGCTTGAGTGTTTTGTTCATCACAGGCACTAAGCGTTCTAGACCAGACCAAACAATATCTTCCGCATCGACATTCGGCACGCCACCTTTTACGAACGCTAAGTTAGCAGCCGAGCGCAGGTAGAAATCTTCAGCGCTATGGATACCGTGCCAGTTACCTTGATTGTCTTTGATTACGTTGTCGCCGAAGCCACCTAGGCCAAGCGTTTTTGCTAGATCAATAAAGAAGTTCTCTAGGTTGATGGCACGTCCGTCTTGAGTGCGTGAGGTTTTAGGCTCAACAATCGGCCAACGAGCAGTGATCGCCTTAGTTGCAACGCCATGCCACGGTGTTGCCATACCCCAACTCTCGTAGGTTACTGTGTCTGGCACAAGGTAATCGGAGAGTGCTGTTGTTTCATTGATGAACGCATCGATAGAGACGATCAAACCCAGCTGTTTGGGATCTTTAAGCTTTTCACCCAGCAAGTTGTCTAAACCCGGAACACCATAAAGTGGGTTCGCCATGTGGTTGATCCACGCTTTTGCGCGATATGGGTAGCCATCAATCGCCGCTGACAAATGCTCAGTTAGCAGCGGTGCAGATATTGGGTACCAAGGCGCGCGAGTTGGGTAGGGTGACTCACCGGCTGCAACGCGACGTTTGTATTCGCTGGTTTTTTGATACGGGAACTTGCTGCGGGACAAGAATACACCTTGAGGTTTAGTCTTACCCTTGAACTTAGTAAAGTCGTAACGAGGACCTGCAACAGAAGTCGGGTAGCCACCCGCTTTAGCCATCGCACCGCCTTTTGCATTGATGTTACCGATCAGAGCGTTCAGCATCAGAATAGAGAATGAGTTGTAGAAGCCGTTGGTGTGCATGTTGCCACCGTGAGTATCGACGACGGCTTTTGTCCCGTAACTGGTGAAGCGTTTTGCTAACGCAATGATCTGATCTTGTGGGATCTCACACTGCTCACTGTAGTATGCAAGGTCATATTTGAAGGCTTCTTCCTTCAATCTTTGTAGAGAAGACTTAACACGAACAGTCTGACCATCAACTTCTACGTCTTGATCGACGAACAGAGCCGCTTCATTCACCTGAAGATGTGATGCTAATAGTGACGTTGTCACATCAAGTGCAATAAATCCGTCATCGTCAGACATCGGTTCGCCTGTTTCTAGCAACCCTATATCCGATGCACGAAGCATACGCCCATTTTGTGGGTGCGATTCGTCACTGATCACAAGGTGAGATGCATTACACCAGTGTGTGGTGCCTGCTTTCTTCATCGCTTGTGCGCTTGGGCGAGACAAGAAGTCGTGATTGTAGCGCTGGTTGTCGATGATCCATTGGATCATACCCAGAACTAATGCTGAATCGGTGCCCGGTTTGATCGGTAGCCAGTTATTGCGATCACCCGCGGCAAGGCTTGACGATCCTGCTGGAAGGCTTGGTGTCACTATGGTGTAGCTCAGTTTTCCGTTGGTACGAGCCTCAGCCAGCTGTCTTGCTTGACGCTTAAACGGGTTACCCGCTTGAGCCGGAGACATACCGATGAAAAGAATGAACTCTGCGTTGTTGAAGTCGGGTTTTAAGTGCGAGAACTTGTCTAGATCGTTCATGATTGCGCCTGAACCTGCGCGGAATGCGTAGCCACAGTAAGAGCCGTGATGACCAAAGTTGCGTGTGCCGTAGCTGTTAAATGCAAAGCGCTTCAAGATGTCGTCACGGCCTTCATTACCGGCATTGGTCACAAGCAGTTGGTTGGCTTTTGGTCCGTATTCAGGGTTGTTTGGATCGAGTGGTGTTTCGATGTCACGAATCGATCGTAAGCCCTCAACTTTACCTTCACCGAATAAGTCACCACCCTCGGTGATCTCAGAGATAAGTTGTTCGTAGCTGATCGGCTCCCACTTGCCTTCACCTCGTTTACCAACACGTTTTAACGGTTGAGTGATTCGGTATGGGCTGTTTTGAATCTCCAACATGCCGTTACCACGGGCACAGGCTGTCGAGCGGTTATTGATGCCTGACTCACCAGACAAGCCAATGTAGGCGTCTTTTACCGGTGTTTGGAACGGGATCTGCTGATCACTTGATAGTGGGTGATACGGATTACCTGAGATACGCAAGATCTCGTCATTGCGATTATCGATACGTACACGCAAGCCACACAGTGTCCAGCAACCAAAACACATTGATGGTGCAACGCGTTGGTTTGGATTCGGCGAGATCTTACCTTGCTCATCGACACTGTATTCCGTCTCTAGCGAATTACCGTGATGGATGTGGTTGGTTTTCTTACCCGCGGTGCCATCGATAGCACCGTGAACCATGTGTTTTGTGGTTGTCGCATAACCTGCAGCAAAAGCTCCAGCACCACCGGCAGCAAGGCCTGTTTTCAAAAATTGACGACGTTTGTTATCCATGATGATTCCTCAGACTACAAGCTATGTGAGCGGTTAAGTGGTGACGATGTATTTTGGTTTGTATTCGATGTTGTCTTTGGTGCAGAGCCAGTTGCTCTTGTCGATCCAGCAGACACGATTTCAGAAGCAAACAACGCAAGCGCAAGCCACAGGCCACACATGCCAACGATGCCGAGTAATCCTGCACTACCCATCGGCAGTTCATAAGGGAATGGACCCACATCAAAACGAGGAATGGTTTGAACTTCCATCATGGTGACCCAACGTACCGCCCATGCTGAAATAATGGTCGCAAGCGCAACACAGATAATTCCTAGCTTACTTTGCGATAGGCGTTGCAGCGGAAGAACCAAGATCATGCATACCAAAATGCTGGTGGTCATGATGCCTAAATTGATGCCCCAAGCGTCGTTCTCATACAGGCTGAAGTGACCATGGTTAGATGCCCAAATCGACGTAAGAATGATGGCAAGGCCACCCGTTAAGGTAATGGTTCTTTGTACTAGAGCGAGGTCTGTTGGTTTTAAGCTTGGCTTGCTTGAAGGCAGTAGAGCCCAAATCAACAGCGTTAAACCCGTTGCAGCAAAGAACGCTGTCGTAAACCAAAGCAGCGGAGAAGCCGGTTGATGCCAAAGCGGTCGGCTCGCCAAAATCGCAATCTCTGCACCTGTATAAAGCGCGATGCTTAGCCCTGATAACGCAGTTGCAGCGGCTAATGCAATCATCAGTTTTTTCGATAATTGCCAATGGCCCAGTGTTAACCAAGACAGGCGTTTTAGAAGTGGGTTTTCACTCTCTTTGAGCTGTGCGATGTCATCACGCAGGTAAACCCAAGCCGTCGCGACAGCCAGACCAGAGAACAGAGGTAGAAACAGAGAGCCCAATGACATCCATGACCAAGGTGTGATGTGAGCATAGAAGTGCCACGCACGTCCCGGTTGGTGTAAGTCTCCAGTGAGGGCTAATGGCCCAACAATCGCGCCGATTGCCATCACAAGCACAAGGGCAGAACGAAATTGATGACTGGTTGAATTTTTAAATATTAGGGCAATCAAAAACAGAATCGCAGCCGCGTAAGCCGAACCTATGTAGAAGAAATATTGAACCGCCCACGGTAGCCAAGCGATCTCTTGAGCGGGGACTAACACCTCAGTGATATTCATGCTGTCTCTCCTTGTTTGCCTTGTGTCGCGATTGCCAATTCTTGTTTGCTAGAGGATGAGTTATCGATGGCGGCTGGATCATAAATCGCAGGTTGGCCTTCAATGTGGCTAACGAATCGCTCGTTCATGCCGATATAGAAAACATGGGGGTTGGTATTCTGCTCTGGCTTAAGCACCTTGATGTCGTCTCGATTTTCATTGAGTAGGCGGTTTATCTCACTGTTTGGATCTTTGAGGTCACCAATGACACGCGCGCCACCAACACAAGTTTCTACACAAGCGGGCAGTAAGCCGTCTTCAAGGCGGTGTGCACAGAAGGTACATTTGTCTGCGGTAAGGGTGTCGTTATTAATGAAACGAGCATCGTAAGGACAAGCTTGAACACAGTAAGCACAGGCTACGCAGCGTTCGTTGTCGACCATCACTATCCCATCTTCACGCTGGAAGGTCGCTTGAACAGGACAAACCTTGATGCAGGGGGCGTTGTCACAGTGATTACATAGGCGAGGTAACATGAATGATTTCACGTCTTGTTGAGCCGTCGAACCATCATCAAGGGAGACTTCATACTGTTTTACGGTGGTTCTGAACTGGCCAATTGGCGCTTGGTTTTCAACGCTACAGCCAACAGTGCACGCCTGACAGCCAACGCACTTACGTAAATCAATCGCCATGGCGTAGCGTTTGCCTATTTTGCCTTTGCGGTCAGGTTGGTTGTTATTGCGAATGGCTGTGCTTGCGACTGCGGTGTTGATTCCGGCAATGGGAATGAGCGCAGCACCAGCGGAAACCTTGCCGAATTGGCTGAGAAACCGTCTTTTCAATGAGTCCATAGAGGTACCTATAAATGGGTATTCGATCTGTTAGGCTCATTGTCAGTTTTTGACCGTTCACGGGGTATTGTGGATTTCCACATACCCAGATCAAACTTGATCTAGAACAAATGTGGTTTTCGCTATCTAGCTGTTATGCTTTATTTAAAAGTGCTTCAACGCGTTGAGAAATCATTGAATAGGTAATCCGATTGAATAAAGAGATGTCCGTGACTGTTCGCAACTTCATCACATTCATCAGTACGTGCTGGCTGAACTTGAGTGCAGGTATTTGTTTCGCTGCTCAAACGGAACCTGTTTCAGTAGCGACAAGTACGATTGAATCAGATCAGACGATTGAAGTGGGTGTTTTAGCCATCAGGGGTAAACTTGCAGCGCAACAACGCTGGCAACTAACGATGGACTGGTTGTCTGAGCGTATCCCAGGAAAACACTTTGTTCTCAAGCCTTTTAATTTGGAAGAGATGGCGGAAGCGGTAAAGAAGGTCGAGGTCGATTTTGTTATCACTAATCCCGGCCAAGCAGTGCGTTTAGGACGTCAATACGCGCTCTCTTGGATGGCGACCATGACCAGTCACAATTACGACGATCAAGGTGTGAGCAGCACGCGCAGTATCGGTTCTGCATTAGTGGTCAGAAGAATGTCACCGTATATCTCGTTTGAGCAACTTAGTGGAAAGCCGATTGCTGCTGTCTCTGAAAATGCGTTTGGCGGTTACTTGACTATGCGTTACCAAGTAATGCAAGAAGGGCTGAACCCTAATCACTTTTTCTCTAACACCCAATTTTTAGGTTTCCCGATCGACGCCAGCTTGTATCAACTACGTGAAGGGCACATTGAAGCGGCTGTCGTACCAAGCTGTTTAGTTGAGAACATGATCAGTGAAGGTTTGCTGGTGGCTGGGCAATATCGAATCATCGGTAATCAAGCGCCTGAAGGCTTCCGATGCCAAGTGTCTACACCTCTGTATTCTAATTGGTCGTTTGCCAAAACAGAACGAGCCTCTTCGGCACTGGCTAAACAAATGAGTCAGGTGCTGTTTTCGATGCCAAAGAGCAGTGCACCAGCCATTGCAGCGAATGCATCGGGTTGGACGTCACCGACAAGCTTGCTGGCGATCGACAAGCTATATCAACAACTCGACATGCATCCACTGCAACAACCTTGGTGGAAAGAAGCGTTAATCTGGCTCAAGTACAATCAACAGTGGGCATGGGCGTTCTTTATTCTTGTCGTGTCTCTGAATGCTTACCACTTCTGGCTAGAATACAAATTCAGTCGCAGCAAAAAGCAACTAGAAGCGACGCTTTATAAGCTGAAAAGTAAGAGTGAACAGCTAGAGCACTCACAACGAATCGCGGTAGTTGGTGAACTGGGAAGTAGCTTGGCACACGAGATTAATCAGCCTTTGGCAGCTATTCGGAATTATAGCGAAGGTGGTTTACTGCGGATTTCGAAGAACAAACCGCTGACTGACATAGAGCCTGTATTTGAGAAGATCCAGTCGCAAGTGGACCGTGCTGATGCGATCATCCAGCGCTTAAGAAACATGATCAAAAAACGCTCATCAGATAAATCTCAAACTGATATAGAAGTTCTTCTTACAGATACCATCGAGCTACTGCAATTTCGATTACAGAAACACAAGATAACCATTGAACGTTATGTCGTGGGTAAACCTATCACGCTACATGTTGACCCCGTCGGATTGCAGCAGGTGGTTGTAAATTTGATCAACAATGCGACTGATGCGTGTAATGCTCAGATGCATCGCGAACAAAGCGCTACGTCTGATATTGGTAACAAAAACAACGAACCATCGACAATTAAAGTGATTACCGAGTATCAACCGGATAAAATAATGTTGTCGATTATCGATAACGGAACGGGCTTAGATTTCACTGAACAAGAAGTGACTCAAGCCTTTGTGAGCAGCAAAGAAAATGGCTTGGGGCTTGGGCTCGCGATTTGCCAAGATGTTATTGAAGATCACAGTGGTCAAATGACGATCACGTCACTCACCCCACATGGATGTCATGTTGCGGTGACACTGCCTTTCTCTCTTTCAAATGATTCATAAGGAATCTTGTTATGTCTGAACTTCATCAAAGGCTTCCTGTCTATGTGGTTGATGACGATGAGTCGATGCGCGATTCGTTGGTGTTCTTATTAGAAGAGCATGATTTCACTGTATCAGCTTTTGAAGATGGCCCCAGTTTTTTAGACTCAGTGGACTTGAGTGCGCCGGGTTGTGTGGTTTTAGACAGCCGAATGCCAGAGATGAGAGGGCAGCAAGTTCATGAGTTGATGGTAAAAGCGCAGAGCCCACTGTCGGTGATTTACCTGACGGGGCACGGTGATGTGCCAATGGCGGTTGAAGCCTTACAAGCCGGCGCGGTGAATTTCTTTCAAAAGCCAGTTAAAGGCAATGAGTTAGCTGAGGCGATCAAGCAAGGTTTGGACGCTTCAGAAAAGCACTTACACATGAATGTGTATCGCCAAGCGTACGCGTCGTTAACCGAGCGTGAGATAGACATCCTCAAACAAATTATCGACGGTAAGCGTAACCAGAAAATAGCCGATGAATTGTGCATTGCCATGAGAACAGTGGAAGTACACCGAGCAAGCTTGATGAAGAAATTCTCAGCGAAGACGGTTGCCGAGTTGGCTTACATATACGGTCAATTGACCTAGGTATAGAGCTATTCCTGTAAGAGAGTTGTACGGCAGTTGCACGAAATTGTTGATGGGAAAAACATCAATTTCGTCACTAAGCTTTAGGACTTTCCTGATGAAAGGCAGCCTTCATAATTTATCTATATTGAAGCAAGATCACATCGTCTATGGACTGCATACGGATTGAACCTCCTAGGCTTCTTATCGCAATGTAATCCTGAGATACTGAACTAAGTTCATTTTAAGGCGGAACGTGCCAGTAACTGCACTTTTCCCTGTAATTCGAAACATAACATTCACTATGGGTAGAACACACTCTCAACGTCGAGTCTTGTATCTGCCGAGTTAGGTTAAATATTTTATGAGTACAATGGGAATCGCAATTGGTGCGACCGCTCTTTCGTTAATACTTGTTGCTGTGTGGCTGATTTCTTTATCACTAAGAAAGCAGCGCTTGGAACAAGAACGTAAAGCGCGAGCTGTCGCTTACCGAAAGGCGATTGAAAAGGCACGTATCCAAGAGCAAAAAGAGCGCCACTTTAAAGCAGAAACAGGGCATGTCCCGTCGATTCTATATTTAGCGAAAGAGGCTGAACGTAACAATATCAAGGAAGCGTTATATTGGTACGATAAAGCGGCGCATTTGGATAACGTCAACGGCATGTACGGCATTGTTCGCTTAAGTATGAAGCGCAAAGAAGATCTGATCTTGAGAGAACAAGCCAACTTTTGGCAGCTTGCGATCTCTGCCTTAGATAACGATATGTCGGCGAAATTTGAGATGGGTAAAGCCCTGGTTCATGGACGTGGGACCGTGAAGAACATCCCCAAAGGCTACACCTATATTGAAGAGTCTGCCGCTGGTGGTAATACCGAAGCGATGCTATTCATGGGTGACTGGTGCCTAGACAAAGAGAATCCAGATTACTCGGCTGAAAGCTCTGTCGAGTGGTACCAAAAGGCCGCTGAAAAAAACAACCTAGACGGCAAGATCAAACTGGGTATGAGTTACTTAAATGGTGTTGGCGTAGAGCCGAACCATGGTGAGGCTGTGTACTGGTTTGAGACAGCAGCAGAAAAGAACAGTGCAGAGGCAATGTTTAGAGCGGGTGAAGCGTGGATCGACCATGGTGAACACGGTAATGCAATTGCTTATATCTGGCTATTCCTATCTGCTCATTTTGGCTACTCAGAAGCTAAGCAGCAGAGAGATAAAGTGGGCGGTGAGCTTGGTGTGGATGCCGTCGTGGGCTTGCAGGCTCTGACTAAGCCGATAATGACTAAGCTGACACAAGAAGCAATCACTAAGCACTCAATAATTAAAGCGCTCAATAAGCTCTACAAACGCAATGTACCTGTTCCTAAGAAAGTGAAAGAAGTGCTCGATGAAGAAGGTAACGAGTTGAATGTAGATACGAGTCGCATAGAGACTCAAGCGCCTAGTGAGCAAGAGACTAACGTTGATTATAGCCAACAGGTGAATATCGAGCAGGTACCAACAGATAAACAAGCTAGTCAGAATAGTGGTTCTCTAGACTTTAGTCAGTCTGCGGTTGACTCTAGTTGGAACAGAAACCAGTAAATTGCACTCATTAGTTGTGTACGGTTGATAGGTCGTTTTAGTTCTAATCGAGAAACTCAAGACAACAAAAAAGGGAAGCGAATGCTTCCCTTTTTATTTGTGTGCTATTTGCTTTTAGAGCTTAGAGCTTAGAGCTTAGAGCTTAGAGCTTAGAGCTTAGAGCTTAGAG
>NZ_JBFSUV010000023.1:0-75702 GCF_041467515.1 Vibrio sp. 10N.247.311.12 | reverse complement strand
ATCGAAAAACAAGCGTTCCTAAACGAGCTAGTACTGGCTTACCTTGCGTGTAACTACCCAGTACCACCACGTATGCTAGTGAACATCGAGAAAGTGGTTAAACAATACATCGCAGAAGAGATGTACGGCCCAATGCCAATGACGACTAACTTTGACCTGTTCGCAACAGAAGGCGGCACCGCGTCAATGACGTACACGTTCGCAACCATGTTCAACAATGGTCTATTGAAAAAAGGTGACAAAGTTGCGCTAATCACGCCAATCTTTACACCTTACCTAGAAATCCCAGAGCTAGCAGAATATGAGCTGGAAATCGTAGAGCTACGCCTTGATGAGACCACTTGGCAGCTACCAATGTCTGAAATCGAAAAACTGGCAGATACAGACATCAAACTGCTTTGTGTTGTTAACCCAGCAAACCCAGCATCAGTTAAATTCTCTGATGAAACACTGGATAACCTAGCAAACTTCGTCAACGAGCAGCGTAAAGACCTATTCATCATCACAGATGACGTGTACGGCACATTCGCAGATGAGTTCGTTTCTCTGTTCGCAAAACTACCGTATAACACACTATGTGTTTACTCATTCTCTAAATACTTCGGTGCAACAGGCTGGCGTCTAGGCACTATCGGTATTCACGATGAGAACGTGTTCGACGATACACTTCGCTCATTCAGTGAAGCGACACAGTGCCAATTGGACGACCGTTACAAAACGCTAACTCCAGAGCCACGTGACATCAAATTCATCGACCGTATCGTTGCTGATAGCCGCAGCGTAGCCTTGAACCATACTGCAGGTCTGTCTCTACCACAACAAGTACAAATGGCGATGTTTGCATTAACTTGTCTAATGGACTCAGAAGGTCGCTACAAAGCCGCTTGTAAACGCATCATCCGTGAGCGCTACACAACGCTTTACAAAAACATGGGTGTAGCAATCGAAGAGAACAAAGACCGTGTGGATTACTACACACTACTAGAGCTAGACACGCTAGGTGGCAAACTTTACGGTCAAGAGTTTGTCGACTGGTTCAAAGCTAACGAGAAAGGTAAAGACTTCCTATTCCGTCTTGCTCACGAAACCGGCGTAATCTTACTACCTGGTAAAGGTTTCGACACAGTACACGCATCAGTACGTGTATCACTAGCGAACCTTACTCACCACGAGTACGAGCTAATTGGCCGTGAAACACGCACTGTATTGGATGAGTACTTCGCTGAGTTTCAAGACGCATAAGTTCAAGTCTGGCTTAGAATCAAATACATGATTTAAAGCCGATGACGTCCAACTCATTAAGAATAAGCCTCGGCGATGTCGAGGCTATTCCGACCAAATAAGCACAGTGGTTAGATCGATAAAACTTCCTATCTTGATGTTCCGTTGTGTTTATTTAGTCGTCTTATCCAAGTATTCAAATCCATTTCAAACTGAAAGAGCGACGCATGAAAAGCATTATTTCTATTCAATCTCACGTGGTTTACGGGCATGCAGGAAACAGTTCTGCGGTTTTTCCAATCCAAAGAATGGGACTCGATGTGTGGCCAATCCACACTGTTCAGTTCTCTAATCACACTCAATATCAACAAGGTTGGACCGGGCAAACATTCGGCTCAGATGATATTCGAAACTTGATTCGAGGCTTAGACAACATCAACGTACTGAAAGACTGTGGTGCGATCCTATCGGGTTATCAGGGAAGCGCAGACCAATGTAAAGCGGTTGCCGAGTCGGTTAATTTAGTTAAAGAAAAGAACCACAGTGCACTCTATGTTTGTGACCCTGTAATGGGTGACCCAGATAAAGGTTGTATCGTTGAGGATGGCGTTAGAACCGCCATTACTAAACACTTGCTTCCTATTGCCGATGTTATAGTGCCAAACCAATTTGAACTAAGTGAATTGACCGGCATTAAAATCCTCTCCCTTTATGACGCGGTTACAGCATGTAAGAAAGCATTGGAGCTTGGTCCAAAGATGGTGCTCGTGAAGCATCTTCACTCATTACCCGATGACGCGTTCAGTATGATTTTAGCAACGAAAAAGGCATGTTATTTAGCCCAACGACCGAACATTGAATTTGCTCAACAACCGGTTGGTGTCGGTGACCTTATCTCTGGCCTGTTTACCGCAGGGTTAATAAAGAGAATGTCTCCCGTAGCTGCATTCCGACATGCAAATAACGCGGTCTATGGTGTGTTGGAGCTAACTAAAAGCTATGGCACTTGGGAGCTACAAACAATCAATGCACAATATGAATTTGTAGAGCCTACCCACGATTTCAACGTGGTCAAAATCGGGTAGAGCGTTTAACTCCGATAGTGGTGGAGGGTGTACCTATTCGATGGGTCGCATCCTACAAACGAGATTACGAGCTAAGACTAAACCTAGCTATATTACTCCCAGAAAGAGACGGACTTCACTTTATCCCTATTTATTAACTTCTCTGTTTATAGCTGTTCTTTTGATTAAACAGAGTCTCTGAATCATTTTAGAGAACATTAAATGAGCCTAATTATGAACCGTCTAATTTCCTCGGGTTTTACCGTTGCTTTGTCATTACTTGTAGTGGCATGTAGCTCACCCCACACGTTGGATGTACGCGTACACAAAGACAATTACAAAGAAGTGGTTGTAGAAGAAGCGATATCAGTAAAAGAGCCATTGCGTATGTGGGCGAGTGAGAACCCAGACTTCTTATACTCTCCAATCGATCAAACAACGCCAATTAAAGTGTCAGGTGAGCAACTAAATATCTTAGCTTTGTCAGGAGGCGGCGCGAACGGAGCCTTTGGAGCCGGTATTTTGATAGGGCTGGAAGAATCTGGCCAATTGAAAGACTACTCAATAGTTACTGGCATCAGTGCAGGAGCGCTAATGGCACCATTTGTATTCATCGGCGGAGATGCATTTCCGAAGATGAAGGAGGTGATGTTAAACATCAATGACAAATCAGTGCTCGGCAAAAAGAACTTTTTAAACACCGTGTTTAAAGATGCTTTTACTGACGGTAAAAACTTGAATCAATTTATCGCTCAGGCGTTCCCTGAACCGATGATCGAGCAAATTGCTGCGCGACACCGCAACGGTAAGCGTTTGTTTATTGGTAGCACACACTTTGATTCTGGAGAGCTTGTCATTTGGAATGTGGGCGCAATTGCAAATAGTGACATGCCAGATAAGTCTGAACTTATATATAAGGTTTTAGCAGCAAGTGCTTCTATTCCTGGAGTCTTCCCACCGCAGTTTATCAATGTGAAGTACGAAGGTAAAAGTTATGAAGAACTTCACGTCGATGGTGGTTTAGCCGCTCAAGTATTTTTCAATCCATCTAACTTCGACTATCAGCAGATCTCAGATGCTCTTGGGTTAGAAAAACCACCACAGCTCGATGTTATTCGAAATGGAGCACTGAAAGCGCCGTACCACTCGCTGAGAGATAAGGGTCTAGATTTAGTAGCAAAGAGCGTATCAAGCCTGACTCTTGCTCAAACACGTGGTGATTTATATCGAATGAAATACATCTGTGAAATCAACAACATTGATATGCAATTTACTTACATCGAGCACGACTTTGGTTACGCCAAACGAACCAAAGACATGTTTGATGAACACTATTTATTAACCATATACGAATATGGTTATCACAAAGCAACTCAGGGCAAACCTTGGGTAACAGAATTACCTTAATTTAGGGATATCGTAAAATGAATAAAACAGTTTTAGCGCTACTTATCATGGCAACGTCTAGCGCTGCCATGGCACAAAATGTGACCTCAATGGAACAGCAAAAAGTCGATAACGACATGCTACAACTGGCCGACGTTCAACAAGAAGCGGCGTTGTTCATGGTTGAAGAAAATTCAGACTACGTGGAGATTGACTACATTGGTCAGTGGGTTGACGTGAACAATTACGTCACACACAAAGAAGCTAAAGAACGCCAGCTTCAAAAGACCACCAAGAAATACATTTACTCGCAAACAGGTGAAACTCTAGAATCCATCGAGCAGCGAATTGCTGAGCATATTCAAGTGGACCAACCTAGATATTTCAGTGTCGATGTTTACCGTAATTACCACGGTGATTCTGGGGACTTTAACTATCTAGCTCGAGTTATCGAATACATTTAAGTTATTCGTTTGACATCAACGATAAAACCTACTAGCTTACGTAGGTTTTTTTGTTTCAAATTGAAGAATTATTTTCACTAATATTATTCTGACAAAGTAGATATTTCGCCAACCTGTGATAATTTAAATACATAACGATTAAAAGTAAGCACAACAAAATGAATTTCAGCATTGAACAACTTCTCGCGTTCGTTACCGTTTATGACCAACTCTCTTTCAGCAAAGCCGCCGTTAAACTCAATAAACACAGAACGACAATCGGGCAGGTTATTACTAACCTTGAAGACCAACTCGCGGTAAGCCTATTTGAAAGGGTTGGGCGCTCTGTAAAGCCGACAGAAGACGGGCATCTTCTTTACCATTACGCTAAACAAACCATTGAACAAGCTCGTACCTTCGATAAGGTAGCATTGAGCCTCTCTTATGGCGGGTTGGAAAACATCACCTTTGCTTATTCTGGTGTGATACCTCATCAAATGCTTTTGGATATTCGAAAGAAACTGCGTCGTGATTTCCCGATGATGCGAGTGAACTTTTTAATCCGAAACAAAAAGGATATTAAGAAGGGCCTTCAAAGTGGCGAGTACCACTTTGGATTAGTCAATGTGCATGACAGCCGGGGTATACACAGCTTTGATGCGACTTTTCTAGGTCACATTGAGTTTTCCCCATTCGTTCAAAAAAATGGTGAGTTCTCATCTTTGGCGCAAGAGGATGTACTTTTAGCGTTAAGAAATTCAAAGCAGTTTATCTTGAGATCGTTTATTGAAGAGGGAATGTCAGAAAAAGTAACCATCAGCTCCGATAACGAAGAAGTCGATCAATTGGCGTTAGTTATTAAAATGGTTGAAGCCGGTTTAGGGTGGGCACTGTTACCAAAAACGTTTGCTCATTCTGAATTTTCCCATTACGACATTGAACCTATACAGTCGTCTGAAATGCACCAAGGATTCAAATTCGGTTTTGCGCTTTGGTGCAATCATTCTAAGCAAGTGAAGGATGTGAAATTATCGGTTTTATCTGTTATACAAGAACATGTTGATCGAGTATTGAGTCAATATTAGCAAAGGAAGAATGTAGGTAACTTATTAATAGAGGCTCATTTATATGAGCCTTTTGCGTTTCTGTCATCTCGAAAGCTCTTTAATTTTGTAGGGCGACATCCTCTATATAGGAGTAGGGCAACACCATTATTTGGCCTATTCTATGCCCGTCGATTAAGGACCCCCTTTATTGGCAATAAGTGTTTAATTTCTATGTTTATTGCAAGGAAGCAAACTTTCGGCCGGGTTTCGTCACCCGGTCTTTTTTATGAGGCAAATTTTATGACTCGCTGCGGCGGCATTGTTCTTCTTTCCTGCTTTTTATTTACAACATCTTCTTTCGCATCGTTTTATGATCCTGTTGATGGTCAATTTGATATGGGGCATCACCTTGCGGAAAACGCATATGGCTTTTTGCCTATCCCAATTTTGATTACCGAGCCTGCGGTGGGGTACGGCGGCGGTGTGGCTGGTTTGTTTTTACATGAGACGGATGAGGAAAAGCGACAAAGAAAGCAAG
The DNA here is from genome assembly GCF_041467515.1 of Vibrio sp. 10N.247.311.12. NCBI lineage: Bacteria > Pseudomonadati > Pseudomonadota > Gammaproteobacteria > Vibrionales > Vibrionaceae > Vibrio > Vibrio sp. 10N.247.311.12. Next base: position 70,004 of record NZ_JBFSUV010000023.1, on the reverse strand, counting down.
CTGCTCTTTCTGCCATAGATGGTGGTGCGCAGTTAGTACCCTCAGCAATGTCAGTAGTGGGCGCAGTAGGGACAGAGAACGAAACTTGGTTTGTATTTGGTGGCCATAGACGATCTTGGATGAATGATTCCATTCGTTACACAGGAGGCGGCGGCTTTGGTGTTGCGAATTTGGATTTGTACACATCAATCAACTGGGGCCCCATAGATCATGACCTTAGAATAGGCACGTCAACTTCGGTAGCCGTACTTTCACAAAAGGTGCAGTTCCGGATTGGGCATACGCCTTGGATGTTGGGAATAAAGCAGTTATTAGCTAAGTCTGAGATTGAATTTGATAACATGGTTTTAGACCGAATTTTGGGTAACGAATCGGTTACTTCTGGTTTAGGGTTGGAGGCTGAATATGACACAAGAGATAATTTATTTTATCCAACCAAAGGTTACAAATTGTCTGCAGATTACATGGTGTACGACGATGCGATTGGCAGTGATTACAATTACCGAAATTTGAACATAGATGGCGAAGCCTATATCCCAATTGCCAATAAATGGACGTTAGGCTTGGCTGCAAATTATCAAAGCTTCGAACAGCAAGACCTGTTTGTATCACCCACAGCGAAACCGTACGTGTCGTTACGCGGGGTGTCATCTTATCGGTACCAAGGAGATGAGATTGAAACAATTCAAGGCCAATTGACGTATAGCATCACTCATCGTTGGAAGGTGTCTGGGTTTTACGGTTCAGGGGTTGCAAAGCAAGATAACGGCATAAGCCACGACAGTACCGTCAATGCCGGAGGTGTCGGCTTTCGATACCAAATCGCGAGACGTTACGGTTTGCACCTTGGGATGGATTATGCGCAAAGCCATGAAGAACGCGCTATCTACTTTAACGTAGGCAGTGGTTTCTAGAACAACGGAATAGGTTAAATTTTTCCAAGAAAAAAGGCGCTAATTAGCGCCTTTTCGTTTTCTATCACTTTCTTACAGTAAGATTACTTCTTACGGCAGAACTCAGCGATTACGTACATTGATTGACCGCCGTTTGTTTTACCAGAAACAAGCTTAGGATCGTCACCAACGCTGATACCACGAATAACAGTACCTTGCTTAATCACTTGGTTAGTACCTTTGATTGGCAGGTCTTTGATTACTGTTACGTCGTCACCTTTCTTAAGTTCAACGCCATTCACATCAAGAGGCTTGTCATCAGCAGACATGCCGATTTGTGCCCAAACTGATGTTTCTTCTTCAAGGTACATCATGTCTAGCGCGTCCTGAGCCCAGCTTTCTGTGTTCAGACGAGTAAGTTGACGCCATGCCGTTACTTGAACTGGCGCTTCCTGGCTCCACATGCTGTCAGTCAGACAACGCCAGTGGTTGATATCTTTAGGATCGTCAATCTCACCAAGACATTTGTCACATACCATGATGCCGTGATCCACTGTTACGTGGCTGTGTGGCGGCACTGCGTATGCAGTAAGAGAAGAATCAGAACCACATAGTTCACATTTAGATTGGCAGCGTTCTAGCATAGTAGCTTCAGAAGACATAATGGACTCACATTTATTAGGTATTAAATTACGGGGCTATTATCCACTTTATTTACAATAAAGAAAGAGGTCGTACGGTATTCTGTCTTGATTAATTTTAGCTGAGATCAACCATTTGTGTTTTAAAGTTTTATGCAAACGGTTAACTAGGGAAATTGTTCGAACGGCAGATACAAAAATGCCAGCGGTTAGGCTGGCATTTGGTTTCATTTAGAGCTCGTTATTATTCCAATACAGAGGCTGCGTTGGACACTGTACTCAATTTGTTGTTTACCAAGAAATCTTTTGCTTGTGCCTGCATTTCTGCATGGTGAGCGGAATCTAAAGGTAATGGTGTTGTATCGTCTTGTGGGATAACAAAGGTACTGTGCGCTGCAACATTGTTAAATTTCACAAATTCGTTAGTTCCGGCACTGCTAGGTGTCGCACTACTTGAATCAACAACAGTTAGGTTAAGCTTGGTTGCCAACGGTGTTGTTCCCGCGAATGGAGCGCTTGCTACAGAGTTAGGTACTGTATCATCGCCTTGAACTTGCCCAATATAAATAGGTAGTACAGGTGAACCAGAGCTTAACAGGTGGACAGCGTTAGTGAACGGGTCTATGGTATCTAACACGGTTTGAGCTGCATACGCGAATTGCTGAAATGCTGCCGTCATCACTGCTAATTGTGCTGTGGTTGCATTGCTTTCAAACGTTTCATAGCAAATTTTGTCTGATAGATTGGAACAGGTCGCACTTGCGAAAGTCGCGTATTCCGTTGAAGCGCTCAACGCAACATTGTGTTTAACCTGAGGACCAAACTCCGTAGAACCGAGTAGAAGGTTAGATATTTGACCGCCAGAGTTTTCAAAAGCTGCCGAACTAAACGAATACAGAGCATCAGCCGTTGGACTACCTAACGTACGGTTAGAGGCAGCAACAGCTGTCGTTCCAACAATACCGCCCAAAGAGTGACCTAAAAATTTAACCTGTGAACCTGTATTTAGATTAAATGCACTCAAAGGTGAACTAGCAAGTAAACCAGCTTGCAAAGAAGCGGTTAACGAAGCTCTCAAGCCCATTACATCTAACGCACTTTGTCGAACGTTATCGCGCGCTACTGGCAAGTTAGTTAGGTTTAAATAAGCTAAGACGTTTGCATTTGCTGAGCGTGTATCATCTAGACTACGTGTACCGTGGATTGGTAAATCTATTGCTAGAACCGCTGTATCATCGCCCACTAAGTTATAAGCAAACGCATAAGCATTCTCTTTAGCAGAGGTAATACCATGTTGATAGATAACAACGTTTTTTGGTGTTGCCCCATTCTTAGTAAATAACAAGAACTCTACATTTTCTAATGACTTAACTTGAGGAACAGGAGAGTATTTCGTAATAACTCTTTCGCTATCAAGCGAAGAGCCATCAGCTAGTGTAAGGTTCAAACCTACCAGTTTAAGTTGTTCTGTTTGGCTTGTCGCTAAGACACTGGTGTCGATACCAGCAGCAACTAATTGAGCAGCCATATTGGCTTGTTCTGCGCTATCGCTTAAAGCATTTGAAACTTTGGCAAGGCTCGGCATGCCCGATTCAAAAGGTTGAGAGTTCCATTCATTACTGCCTTTCTCTAAGTAATGAGGAAGTTGAACGAACCCTTGGCTAACATTGACGTTAGCACCTGAAGCATCATACATCGTCTCGATGGCTACTTTTGCTTTTGTAATCTTAGTCGCGTCGCCACCACCAATATACTTATCAAAATCAGTGTCACCGCTAAGTGCATCTTTGAAAGGTTCTGACGTTCCAAACTGCATCGCATAAGCTGTCGACAAGTCAACAGAGTTAGGGTTTGCGCTACCTGCCCAAACGCTATTGAGGTTTGCTGCAGCCAACCCTGTAGCTGTTGCCGCTTTGGTAGCGAAAAGGGAATCACCTATAGACTCAGTCGTAAACCACGTCGAATAAATGATGTTTTCAGTATCAAGGTTAATAGCACCTGCAGCCGTCGCTCCAGCAAAGATCTTTTCAACACCTTGAGTGACTTGTTGTGCTTGAGCTAGGCTACCTTCGGTGTACGTTACCGCACTAGATTTCAGTGCAGCATAACTTGCCGACATGCCAACAGGATCACCATTAATATCCGTGAGTTCATTTGACAGCGCCAACACGTATTCACTTGAAGCATCTAAGGAATCATTGAACACAATTGTGAAGGTGTCAGTTGAGGCACTGGATAGAACGTTGAAATCAACGCCTAAAGTCAATATTCCAGCGACACTAGGTGGAGTTTCAGATGTGAGTGAGCCGCTAAGTTTTAATAGGTAAACCCCACCAGTAGCTACACCGTCAGCTAAGCCAGTACCTTCAAAGTCCATGATAATTGGCATTGAAGTTGACCAGCCATCCATTGTATTCATTGCTGCGATAGGGTTGGTTAATGAGTCATCACCGCCAGTCGGCAAGCCAAGTGTACCGTCGCTAGCATCCATCAACGCGAAACTAGGAAGAGGAACTGCAATATCAGCACCCGTTAATTGAAACTTGATGCTCGTCGCTTGTCCGAGTGAATCTTGAATGTATTGCTCATATTGAATCGCTGTTGACGCACCTGAACTCGAAGAGTCATCACCACAACCAGCAAGAAACATTGCTGAAGCGAGCAGCGAAACATTAAATAACTTTTTCATGTTTTAATTCCGTTTAGTTGAAGGTGTAGTTCATTTGAATTGCAGATAGGTAAGCGACTGCATCACCAGAGAATTCAAGTTCTTGCCCTAGTTCATTGGTTTCTTTGAAGTCACCATCTTTACTTTGTACAAGGGCAAAACCAGCATCGAAGGAAAGGTTAGGGCTGTACTGGTAAGTTAAACCTGCGCTGTACCAGAAACGGTCGCTATCAGGAATACTCAACGTCGCTTCACCAGCTTGCTCGTCATAAGCTAAACCAGCTCTTAAGGTCCATTCTTGGTTTAACTGATAAGTTGCACCCAGTGAGTAACGGTTATTGTCGTCGTAGTCTTCGGTCTTTTTAAAACACTCGCCACTTACACAATCTGAACTTGTCGCTTTAAGCTCTTTGAAGCTACTCCACCCAGTTTGTTGCCACCCGTAGTGAATTGCCCATTGGTCGGTCAATTGGTGGAAAGCTGAAATTTCAATAATCGAAGGCAACGTGATTTTTAGACGTCCTGTTGTTGTCGTAGCACTGCCTTCCACGATGCTGCCCGTGTAATCAGTAAAGTCACCGTCATCAAAGTCGAGGTCTACCTCTGAACGATAAGCGATAGAGAATCGGTTGTTTTCATTCAGTTCATATAACGCGCCCACGTTCCAACCAAATGCAAATGTTTCACCTGTCATACTGATCAGTTTTGTTGAGGCAGGATCTCCAGTGATGTTCGAAATAGAGCCTTGATGACGATTTAGTTCAGCCTCGGCGTAAACAAGGTTCGCACCCGCACCAACACTAAACTGGGCGTTAACTCGATACGCCACATTGGGGTTTAAGTTCACTGACACTAGTGAAGTATCACCTGCAAGATCACCCGCATAAATATCGTCTGGGTAATCGGTAGCAACGCCGTAGTTAGAAAACATACCAATGCCCCAAGCCCATTTATCGTTAATAGGGCTGATGTAGTATGCGGCAGGGACGACTTGCAATGGCGCTACGTCTTTAGATACTTGGCTTTGTCCGCCAGAACCTGGAACATTGTTTTGAGTAATATCCACTTCTGGATCAACGATAGAAACTGCGCCTGAAAATTGGGCTGTATCAAATAGGGTCATTGCGGCGGGGTTTCTCGCTAGTACACTCGCGTTATCAGCTACTGCACCTTCACCTGAAAAGGCACGACCAAGACCTGAGGCAGAATGCTCAGCAACTTGGAAACCAGCCGCAAGTGAGTTACATGCAAATAGTACTGAAAGTGAAACGAGAGAGCGTTGTATTGTTTTCATCCTTGACCCTCCTAGGGCATCGAATTTCGTTATTATGGTTTGAAAACACACTGAGCATTTTTGGTGTTGAAGCTCTAATGTAAATGGTATGTTAAATTCATGTTTTATATAAAGTCAAAGAAAGAGTTGTTATTTTGTGAGGTTATGTTTTAAAGGGGTGGCACTTTAACATCGATAATATAAGTATAATCAATAATTTATTCGTGGTTGGAGGTGTGACCAGAGTGTTTATGCATCGTTGCGGTATAAATAGTGTTCAATAGCTCAATATGTAACAACTTTGTTTCTGTTTACCACCATTCGCTAAATCGGCATAATATCGACACTCGTTAGAAGTCATTAAATTGGAATTTTAAGTTTGGAATTACTCGCGATAGAGTTTCTTGGAAAACCGCTTCGTTTAGAAGGATCAATGGCAGGGTGGCAACAGTTGTATTGGGATAACACTTTGGTATCTCAATTAGATGCGACCACAGACCAAGAAGACGCCCGAAAACACGAATTTACACTACGCGCTGGCGAAGAAACGTTGCAGTGTCACGTTGAATCGACCGTTCAGTGGCAACCGTTTGAGATGACGTATAAAGCGTCGGTGAATGGGCAAACCATTACCGAAGGCAATCGAAACACCAAAGATATTGAACAACAAACTCCTGTTGTCGCTCCTAAACCAGAGAAGCGTTTTAGCTTAATTGGGTTGGTGTCGCTTGGTATGAAAGCGCTTAAAAGCGCCAAGCTAATCAAGGTCGTACTTGCTTCTGCGAGTTTAGCGGCCTATTCATGGTTGTTTTCAATTCAGTTCGCTTTGGCCTTAATCGCCTGTTTAATGTTCCATGAGTACGGTCATATTAGAGCGATGAAATACTTCGGCATGAAAACCAAAGGGATCTATTTGATACCATTTCTTGGTGGCTTGGCGTTATCCGATGAAAAGATTAATACGCGTTGGCAAGATGTGGTTATCTCAATCATGGGGCCATTGTTCGGCCTGATATTGTCGTTAGTATTTATGGTGCTGTATTGGGCGACTGGCGAAATGTTCTTTGCCGGCCTTGCAGTATTTAATGCTCTATTAAACCTGTTCAATCTATTGCCGATTTTGCCTCTCGATGGCGGACATGTTCTTAAGAGTATCAGTTTCTCGATGAACAGTGTGCTTGGCATTGTACTTTGTGTCGCGGCTGCCGTTGCTGGTGTGGTATTGAGTTATCAGTTGAATTTAACCCTGTTTGGTTTCTTATTGATCATGGGCAGTGTTGAAATACTGTTTGAATGGAAAGGACGTCATCACAGTCACTTGTTACCGTTAGACAAATACGGGCAAGTCGTGTCGTTCGTTTGGTATGTAGGTTTAGTGAGCAGTTTGATTGGTGTCATCTGGTATTTTGCATCTACTGGTGATCAGCTATTAAGCCTACCATTACAAATTCTTGGTACTTAACCTGTGAATTTCTGTTGTTGGAATTATCCAGCTACTTAGTGCACTTGAACTGTTAGCAAGCAAGAAACTAAAAATGCCCTAACCAATATGGATAGGGCATTTTTGTATTTACACCAGCTAGGTGATTCTTACTTAGATTACGCTTTGCAATTTGGTCTTGGTGAACCTGATTGAGGAAGCGTTTTTATCGTTGCTTGTAGATCTTTAATACGCGTACTGTGGGAAGGGTGCGTAGAAAGCAATTCTGGCGGTTGATTGCCCCCTGATGCTTTGGCCATGTTTTGCCACAAATTAACACTTTGGTTTGGATCGAACCCTGCTTGAGCCATATACTCTAAACCAACAACATCGGCTTCAGACTCTTGAGTTCGCCCATACGGTAGAATAACGCCATATTGAACGCCTAACCCTAACGCGGCCATCGTCATACCTTGATATTGTTTGTACTCTGATGCACCTAACGCGACATTAGTAATAGACAAGCCAGTATTAGCGATTTGAGACTGAGACAGGCGCTCATTACTGTGGTCTGCAAGAACGTGTGCCACTTCGTGACCGATAACCGTCGCGAGTTGGTCTTGATTGACTGCGACCTTGAGTAAGCCCGTGTATACACCGATTTTTCCGCCAGGCAGGGCGAATGCATTCACTTGGTCACTATCAAACACAACAATTTCCCATTCACTAAAACCTTGTTTAGGAATATATTGAGTGATGCTGTTCGCTACGCACTGTACATAAGCGTTAGTTTTGGCATCTTTGCTGATGGGTTGTTCTTTTTTCATTTGTTCAAAAGACTGTGCTCCAAGCTGAGACATGTCTTTATCTGAAAAAAGCAGCAATTGGTTTCTGCCTGTCGGAGAAGCGCTACACGCGGTTAGGCCTGCAAGTGTGAGAAGCGAGGCAAACTTCATCCATGACGTCATACAATATCCTCTGTGTATTCGGTTTTTATGCATGTTAACATCAACTTGCGTAATAGCTAAGGGCTGTAAGATAACTAACAGCGGTAATATAGAAAAAAGCTATGCACGCGATAACAAGATCAATAATTAAGGAACCTATATGAGTATTTGGAAAAAGCCCGTTGACCTAGATACCTTCAACGCGACCTCAAAAAATACCTTAATTGAACACCTCAACATTGTTTACACCGAAGTAAATGACAATTCTTTGGTAGCAACCATGCCGGTTTGTCACTTTACGCACCAACCACTGGGTATGCTTCATGGCGGCGCATCGGTTGTGCTAGCAGAAACGCTTGGCTCATTGGCTGCAAACTTCTGCGTACCAGAAGGCTATTATTGCGTTGGGCTCGATATCAATGCGAACCACGTAAGGTCAATGCGTGAAGGGCATGTCATTGGTACTGCTGAGCCTATTCACTTGGGCGTCTCTACTCAAGTATGGCAGATCAATATCACTGATGATCGTCAACGCTTAGTTTGTACCAGCCGTTTAACCATTGCCGTTAAGAAACATAAGCGATAACAGACTAGGCAGTCGTACGCTGGTTTTGTCTTTAGAAGAAGTAATCAGTACTTAGAACAAGCAATCAGTATTTAAAGAAGTAACCCGAGAAGCCCATGGTCATAACGTTTAAAAGTGGAAAAGTCATCGCAACCGCACATGAATTGGTTGTTCGTTTAGATGGGGAGCATAGAGTCACGCTGCAAGCCCAAGTTGATGCAATTCAATTGATCGGAAAAGGGGCAAATGTTATTTCAGCTAACGGTTCTGAGTGTAAATGGTCGATAAAATTAGACGATGAACAGCAGCTCCGTGAAATCGCTAATGAAATTGGCTGCGATGTAATGTAATCCTTTACGGTAAAGGCACATAACCCTTAAGATTGAATAACATCTTAGGATGTCGTACTCATAATTCACAATAAAATTGTGTCAGTAATATTGATTTTACGCCATAAAATAGGGAAACTGAATTCAATGTCCTTTGAATAAGTTTTCCTCTTTATGAGCAGCCCAAGACTTCGCGTTCAATTTGAAACCCTGTTTGAATACTTCGATGGTAAAGATTCTGATGTTCAACTCGACGACATCACGGATGTGCTTTGTTGTACCCGTCGTAATGCCCGAATGGTACTCAACAAGCTTGAAGAAGAAGGGTGGGTAGAATGGTTACCTGCAGCAGGTCGAGGAAAGTTATCTCAACTTATCTTTAAACAGAATCGTTGTGATGTCAGCGAGAACTTAGCAAGACGCTACTTGCAGGAAGGAAAAATTGGACAGGCGCTGTCAGTGCTTGATCACAATGCTGCCAAACTCACGCAAGTTATTCAAAACTACTTGGGCGTACAGTATCAAGAAGGCGAACAAGTTATTCGTTTGCCTTATTACCGGCCGCTTTCAATGCTTAACCCAACCAAATCGATGCGTCGTTCAGAGCAACATATCGCTTGTCAGGTATTCAGTGGGTTGACTCGTCTAGATGAGAATGACCAACTTCAACCCGATCTTGCTCATTCATGGCAAAAAATCAGCGATTACCAATGGCGATTCTTCTTGAGACCCGGTGTTCGTTTCCATAACGGGGAACCTCTGTTAACCAATCATGTTGTGGATACACTGCTTGCACTCGAACCTCTCAACATGTTTTCGCATATCAAAGATGTCTCTTCACCTGCAAATTGTGTAGTAGATGTTTTTCTCACACGTCCAGACAAGTATTTTCCCCTCGCACTAACGGAATCGGTCGCTAAAGTCACATTACCGATCACTTTACGTGGTGAAGACTACGATATTCGACCGATTGGAACGGGACCTTATCGCATTGAAAAGAACGACGAGAAACAACTCGTGTTAACCGCTTTCAATGGGTACTTTGGTTTCAGACCGTTAATTGATCGCGTTGAAGTTTGGGTGGTGGATGAGGCTTATTCTTCAATGGTTTACCCAAGCCTATCTAAGCCTGTTATGGCCGACCGTGGCGATAGCGATGAAGTAGAACTCGATCCTGGTTGCACGTATTTACTGCTCAATAGAAAGAAGGGTATTGCACAAGATCCCGCATGGGCACAGTTTTTATCTAACGCGTTGAATGCGGCGGATCTGTTTGTTCATATTCCAAAAGAGACTGTTATCGATTTGGGCGTGTTACACGCTTATGGGATAAAACCCGGTTGGTATGACATAAAGTTAAAAGTGCCCGTTTGTCCACCAGCAGATTCGAAGCCTACCATAAGATTAGCGTATCAATGCCAACACCCAATGTTCCCAACGCTTGCAAAGGCGATTGTCACGGTGCTGAAGCAATACAACGTCGATGTTGATCTTTACGGTTACGAAACCGATCCTCCGCACGCCGATGATGTTGATGTTTGGATTAACCCTATGGGTATCGCTAATAACAGAGACGACGCTTTAGCCGGTTGGCTAATGGACTACAGTTTTCTTGATGAATCTAGCCCGGCAGAAGACTTCGACCAATGGTGTCACATGATTGACCGTTGGCGTTCTGGTGAATTCGAGCAATTCCCAGCAAGACAACTCGGTAAACAACTTGTCCAAAGCAATCAATTGATTCCAATGTTCCATTGCTGGTTAGGCGTTAATAAAGATCAATGTGGTACGTTGCAAAACGCGAAATGTAATGCATTAGGTTGGTTCGACTTTAGCCAAGTTTGGGTGAAGCCTGACGTTGATTGAAATCCAAGAAAACTCAATTAGGACCAAACAACTCATTTAGGAAAAACGATGCAAACTCTGATGGTTACATTTATTACGCTGGTGGCATTTGCTGCTAATTCAGTTCTGTGTCGCTGGGCCTTAATGGATCAAACGATTGATCCTTTGAGCTTTTCGATCGTTCGCATCTTATCTGGTGCGCTTACACTTTTGATTTTATTAGCTTTATCTTCCCAATCTAAAGCTAAAAGTGAGTTAGCAAGTAACACATCGCTATACACAAAGCTCAAATCACAGTTTCAACTCACATCAATATTGTCACTGCTCGTGTATATGTTTGGTTTTTCGTTTGCTTACTTAGAGCTTGGCGCAGGTCTTGGTGCTCTGGTGTTGTTTGTCGCGGTGCAATTTACGATGATTGCCGCGCACTTGTTTTCTGGCAACAGAATGTCATTGATTGAATGGGGCGGATGTTTGTTATCGGTAGCAGGGCTTGTTTATTTATTAATGCCAACGGAATCGACACAGGCACCTGATTTAGTTTCTATTATCTTGATGTCTCTGGCCGGAGTTGGGTGGGGCATTTACACATTGGCAGGAAAGACATCGTCAAACGCACTGCAATCGACCACCGCTAACTTTGGATTCAGTTCGCTAGTTATCCTTTTGGCATTAAGCTTGTTAGTTTTGATTCCTAATGCGTTAACGCAAGTGTCTATCACTGAACAAGGTTTGATTTACGCGGTTATATCGGGCTCTGTGGCTTCTGGTGTGGGTTATAGTTTGTGGTATTACGTGGTGAAAAAGCTGAATACCGTGGTGGCGTCTATTGCACAGCTTTCTGTTCCAGTTATCGCGACACTTGGTGGTGTATTACTTTTATCTGAACCTGTCACCATGCAATTTATAGTCTCATCAACCGTTATACTTCTAGGGATAAGCTTGGTTCTTGTCGCCCCTAAACTTAAGAAATAAAGAGTTCAATCATTAACTTCTATGGCTAAACCAAACAAGAAACAACCGACCAAGACGGTTCAGATTTTCTGTGCCAAATGTAAAACGCAGCTTTTTAAGTATCGGAAAGGTGGCAAAGGTGCACTCGTGAAATGTTTTAAGGAGCGTATCGTTGAAGATTTCACGAAAAAACCATGTGTGTGCCCTGAATGCGGGATTGAATTTGCGCGAGACACTTTGGTTCGAGGTACGCCAGCCTACAAGTTTGTTGGTGGCAAGGTAACGATGAAATAACCTGTCACATTAAAACGAGCAAACAATGCTGAAACTAAAAATGCCACAGCGCAGTTTGTGTGTGGCATTTCAACATTGCTTTTGATACTCAGAGTAAAGAATTGAGCTCAGTAAGCTCTGACACGCCATTGAAGCTTAAGAAGTAATAGCGAGACAATTGCGCCCGTGGTGTCACACAGCATATCTTTCTGTGCATCCCAAATATCGCCTTGTGAACCAAGGAATGCGATACCTTCATCACCACCTGCGATCTCCGCGTACCACCACTCGATAATTTCATAACCTGCAGCAACACTCATAATCGCAAATAGCGCAAAGAAACATGCCAGCACCGGTTGAGCCAGTTTTTTACGAATCAAGTACTCAGCGAGTGGGTAAGCATAAAGGCCAATAGAGAAATGCGCGACACGGTCAAAGTTATTCCGTTCTGAACCTATCATGTTATTGAACCAATCAAATGGCACTTCCGCGAAGGTATATTTTGCGCCTATCGTATGCAAAATCAGCCAGATAAACATCAAAACGTAAGCTGTCTTAGTGAAGGTGAGCTTTGTTGATAACCACCAAATACCCACCAATATCGCGAGCGCTGGGACAATTTCGGCAATCCACACCGCTCTTGAAGAGGGAGCGAACGCTGAAAATAGAAACACAGTCAGATACAGCGTCGTCAATGACAGCAATGGTCGATTTTGAGCAAGTGGCGTGATTGTCATATCAAGATCTCTCGTCGAAGTTTTTAATAGTGTCACACAATAATGAACAGTGTTCAATTGGGTCTTAATCACCAGATTTGTTGAAAAGTGGTGTTATCGCCCAGTATCTAGACAAACGGTTGCTAGAGTTTCACAAAAGTTTGATTTACAACAAAGCGATCCTTAAAATCGCTCTATTACTACATAACAAGAAAGAAAGTCATGAAACTGGAAACTGTCGATTACCTTGCTGACGACGCAGCAGAACAATTTGTTCGCTCTCTACGTGAAACTGGTTTTGGTGTTCTTAAGAACCACCCAATCCCGAAAGAGCTTGTTGAGTCAATTTACGAAAACTGGTACCAATTCTTCATCTCTGAAGAGAAAGAGAACTTCCACTTTAATGTTGAAACACAAGATGGATATTTTCCACCTTCAGTGTCTGAAGTTGCTAAAGGCCACACTGTAAAAGACATCAAAGAGTACTTTCACGTATACCCTTGGGGCCAAATCCCTGAACAGCTGAAAGAACAGATTCTAGATTACTACCAACGTGCGAATGCTTTTGCTCAAGAGCTGCTAGGTTGGGTTGAAGCTCATGCTCCTAAAGAAGTACAAGATAAATTCTCTATAGCGTTATCAGAAATGATCAACGGCAGTGAACAGACTCTGCTTCGTGTTCTTCACTACCCACCAATGCAAGGTGATGAAGAGCCAGGTGCAATCCGCGCTGCGGCACACGAAGACATCAACTTACTGACGGTTCTTCCTGCTGCAAGCGAGCCGGGCCTTCAAGTTAAAGCTCAAAATGACGAGTGGCTAGATGTTCCATGTGACTTCGGTAACATGATCATCAACATCGGTGACATGCTTCAAGAAGCATCTGGTGGTTACTTCCCATCGACAACTCACCGTGTAATCAACCCATCAGGTGAACGCCAAGAGAAGTCTCGTATCTCTTTGCCTCTATTCCTTCACCCGAAACCAGAAGTAGTGCTATCTGAAAAGTACACAGCAAACGAATACCTAATGGAACGTCTAAGAGAGCTTGGCGTTATCTAGTCAGTTCAATGCTTCGTCCCTAAAATTGGGATAGATGTGAAAGGTCAGCTAAGTCGCTGACCTTTTTTGTATCCGTACCAAAGAATTGCGGCTTTATTACTAGGGCGTGTTGATCTTTCGAGCTGATTTTTGCAGCGAGTTGCTGGGTATTTATACAAGGCAGAGGCATCGATGTGTAGCTAGCCTACATGAGAAGCCGATAACGTAGTAGAAATGACCAGCAAACGCTGCCCGAAGGGTTCGGCTAAAAGCGTTTTACTCTTTGTTGAGGGAGATTTGCTTAGAATGACTAGGCTACTTCTCCCTCGCCGCGATTAAAACGCTTTTATCTCGAACAAAATTTAACCGCGAAAGGTCAACACGCCCTAATGGTTGTATTCAACGAAATGGTACTCAGTTTTGACGATAAAAGGTGCCTTTAAGCCAAACGTTAGAAAGTTGTTTGTCCTTAAGCTCGACAAATCTTAGAAAATCGCTTTCAATTAAAGAAGATACGCAACGGATGCGAAACAGGTTACTTATAGTATCCACAGTTCTAGAAATCCATTAATTCAGAGAAGCTAACTGAGTCAACTATGTCGAATTATCAAGATGTGAGAGCAAACTTTCATTGCCATATGGAAAACCCATTGCTTTGGCCGATAATGGAAGTGCTTAAGCAAAAGCCAAGCGGATGGAAAGTACACACATTGGCAGCTCATCTGAACGATCTTGGGTTTGTGCCAGTGTTGGATGCTGTGCCTGAGAAAGAGTTGTTTAAAAAGAACTTCCTTATCATGAATGCGCTTTATCAGCTTCAAGAAACCTTACACCCAGATGGTTGGCTCCAAGTCCAAGCGATGGACATCGAATTGATGAATGGTCGTTATCACGGAAGCAGTCACAGCATCGATCATCAAGACCCACTTCGAGAATACTACATTAATTGGGTTAACTATGAAGCGGATGAAGGTGAAGTCAAAAGGCTGTTGAACGAATTTTGGACTCGGTATAGAAAGTATGTGGGTGGTGATGAACTCGATATGGATCGAAGTCGAGCATTGAACCTGTTTGAGTTACCTTTAGACGCGACACACCATGAAATTAGAAAACGTTGGCGACAACTGGCATTGAGATGGCATCCGGACAGAGACGAAGGCAACACCGCAAAATTTCAGACGCTCTGTGAAGCATGGCATGTATTAAGAAGCTCATAATCGACAGGCATTTTTAGCTGTCTAATTGCTTAGAACCCTAAAACAGAAAGCCCCACATTGTGAGTGACACAAGTGGGGCTTTGTCGTTATTACGTTATGTTTTGGGTAACTACGTTATGTGCTGTAGCGACTTAAGTTATTGGTGTTAGGAGTGATCTTTGCTCTCGCCACTTTTATGTTCAAAGGCATAGTCGAGTACTTTACGGATATAAGGCGCACCGACTTTTGAACCGCCGTTACCGTGTTCAATGACCACAGTTGCGACATATTCAGGGTGTTCATACGGTGCGAAAGCCGTGTAAAGCGCGTGGTCAAGTAAATGCCTAGCGAGTTTCTTCGAGTTGTAGACCTGATCTTTCGCAAGATCAAAGACTTGTGCAGTTCCTGATTTTCCGCCGCTCGTATAGTCAGTTCCCTTAAATGCACGTCTGCCGCTGCCTCTACTTCCGTGGTTCACGAGTCGCATCGCGTTGATTGGTACATCCCAAATTCTATCCGGCACTTCGGTGATTGAGGGCATTGGCTCCGGTTCGACAAGTTGTTGTGTACTGAAATCTTCACCATGATCTAAGGTGGCTCTTAAGATATGAGGTGGCATCACCTTACCATGATTAACCAATACTGACGTTGCTTTAGCAAGTTGCATAGGTGTCGATGTCCAATAACCTTGGCCAATACCAATCGGAACTGTGTCACCCTGATACCAAGGGGTGCGATAACGCATCATCTTCCATTCTCGAGTCGGCATGTTGGCGGTACTTTCTTCATAGATATCAATGCCTGTCGGTTCACCAAATCCAAATCGGTTCATCCAACTTGAAATTCGGTCAATACCCAAATCGAAAGCGGTTTGATAGAAGAATGAATCTACCGACTCTTCAATGGCTTGAGTGACATCGACAGGTCCGTGACCCCAACGTTTCCAGTCACGCCACGATTTAGAGTTTCGTTTAGAGCCAGGAATTCTCCAAACGCCATGGTCGTTACGGATGGTATCTTCAGAGATGACATGTTCTTGCAGTCCTGCCACAGCCATAAATGGTTTAACGGTTGAGGCAGGAGGATAAACGCCTAGAGTGGTGCGGTTAACCAACGGGTGAGCCGGATCATTCAATAAACGTTGGTAGTTCTTACTCGAAATGCCGTCGACAAATAGGTTAGGGTCGTAACTCGGGCTTGATGCCATCGCCAACACGCTGTTGTCTTTCGGATCGAGAATAACCGCGCTTCCAGTTCGGTGATCAAGTTGCTCAAAGACGTATTTTTGCAGCTCAAGGTCAATATTTAACACGATATCTTTACCAGCTACTGGCGGCACGTACTCAATGGTTCGGACTATTCGCCCACGGCTGTTTACTTCGACTTCTTGATAACCTTTGGTGCCGTGCAGAATATCTTCGTAATAACGTTCAACACCCAGTTTTCCTATGATTGTTGTAGCTTGATAATTCGCTTCTATCCCTTGTTCTTCAAGCTTTCTGAGATCGCTATCATTGATGTGCGCCACGTAACCAAGAACATGGGTAAGCACCTCACCATTCGGGTAAAAACGCTTTAAGCTGGTATCGATAGATAAGCCGGGGAACTGGTACTGGTGCACGGAGAACTTGGCGATCTCTTCCTCCGTTAAGTTCTCTAGAATAGTCACAGATTTAAAACGGCGGGTGTTGTGATAGCGTTTTTTGAAACGAGCGATCTGCTCTGCATCACGGGGGACATATTTGTCTAGCTTGGTGAGCATTGCATCGACATCATCGGTTTGCTCAGGAATCATGGTTAGATCAAAGACAAGCTTGTTCTCTGCAAGCAACACGCCGTTACGGTCGTAAATAAGTCCACGAGTAGGGGCGATAGGTAATACTTTGATTCTGTTGCCATCGGCACGAGTTTGATAGCTTTTAAAATTTTCAACTTGAAGTCGGTATAGATTGCCGACTAAGACAAGAGTGAACATCAAGATCCCACAAAACGCGACGATTACGCGGTTTTTGAATAGGTTCACTTCGATTTTATGGTCACGCATCTTAACGCGTTTATGATTCATTGAAGCCTCAAGGGTCTGTTACATTTGGTTACACTTGTCGAATCGGGACTTTATCTGAATATCACTAGGGTTTTGTAAAAGCTGTGTCATGTTTTGAGGGATCGACAGCATTAGATGGCGGTAAACAGTGCCTTTAATTTTCTCATTACAAAAGATGATAAGTAATTGATGTAAAGATTGGTTTTATGAATTTATAAAGTTCAAGAGTTTTGACGACACTAGAGGTTAGGTCAAAAGAGGTTAGATAAATTTACGGCCCTCAGAATGAGAGCCGTAGAAGGTTAATTTGCTTATTTAGTGGATTAGAAGCTTTAGTAAATTAGAAGATTAAAACTTCAAAAACCTAGAAGCACAATAAATCCGATATTTAACGAAATCAGTTCGAAGGCTTGAACTGAGATTTACGCATACGGTTCAGAGCAGCCATCACATCTAACGTTCTTGGTTTCGCTAGGTCACCGTAGTTAGGCATGTTAGCGTGCCATTCGTTTTCTAAAATAGCGTTAAACTCTTTAGCAGGGTTGTTTGACCAACCTGGAGTTTGTGCGAATTGGAACCAAGCCCAACCGATCGCATTCACTTCAGACGGTGATTCTAATTGCTCAAGCGCAGAAAGGTCTGCAAACTCTTTACCAAAACGCAGTGACTCTTTGCCTTTAGCATTAACACGGAATTTACCGTCAGTCAGAATGTTCATCAGTGAAGCACGGTTCAATGAACGCGGTACAAACGTTTCTAAAGCAGTTTCACATTCGTTAGTACGCTGAGTAGGGTGCTGAGCAATCACGTCTTTTGCTTTTTCAGTCACATCTACCGCTTGGTAGTCGTGCATTTGAATCACAGTGTTCGCGACATCTAGGTAATCACCAGAGCCACCCATTACAACAATGGTAGAGATATCCATCTCTTCACGAAGCTGACCAATGCGGTCGACAAGTGGTGTGATTGGCTCATCACCTTTTGACACTAGCGCTTGCATACGCTCGTCACGAATCATGAAGTTAGTCGCTGACGTATCTTCATCGATAAGTAGAGTTTGAACGCCGGCTTCAATCGATTCTTGTAACCAAGCCGCTTGAGACGTAGAACCTGACGCATCTTGTGTGCTGAAGTCAGATGTGTCTTTCTGCATTGGTAAATGGTTGATGTAGTTTGACAGGTTCAAGCTGTGCACACATCGACCATCTTCAGCGCGGATCTTCATCGTATCAATCGCAGTTACAATGCCTTCGCGACCGTCACCAGGAATATGGTTGTAGATAGAACGTTCAACGGCGTTCAACAGTGTCGATTTACCATGGAAACCACCACCAACGATCAGCGTAATGCCTTTTGGAATGCCTAGGCCGGTCACGTCACCTTGGTTTGGAGTATTTAACGTAACACTCAATGATTCTGGAGCCGCGAAAGGTACCGCGTCTTTCATTGGAAGGTCGCAGTTACCCGCGATACGAGGTAACACACTGCCGTTTGCAACGAAAGCGGCTAGGTTGTTTTCATCCAATTGAGCACGCAGCGCTTCTTGGTCTTCAATCGTTTCACAATGTTTGATCATTGCATCGATGTTTAACTCACGCTCAAGCGTCGCGCGACGAATAAACTTCGGTAAGTAGAAAGTGATGATGTTGTTCGCTTTCTTAGCAAGAATGCTACGACCATCAGCTGGTAAATTAATACGGAAACGAATTTCGATGCCGTGGTCTGTGAATACAACAGCTGTGTTGTCTAATACGGTTTGACCCGTCAGCGCGATAGAAACGGTCGACTCTTGTTTCGCGAACTCAGAGAAGCTACGTGCGATAAAGTCACGAGCGGCTACTTGGTATTCGTAAGATTTTTCTTTCAGCCAATCTAACCCGGTCAAAGACCACGCGCGCGTTGCACGAAAACGAGAAGCTGACGCGTATGGGTCACCTTGGATGTGGTCGATGTGTAATTCAAAATCAGCAAAGTCGTATTGACCTTTAATTTGTTGATATGCACGGTAGTTTTGTTTTTCGAGCTTTTTAAGCTTTGCAGTCAACTGATCCATAACGAGGAATGCCTATATAAGGGGAAAGATAAAAACAGAAAGGCGGCGATTATAAAAATCACCACCTTTAGAGTAAAGAGAAAGTAGGCCTAAATCCAAAACTAACTGCTCTTTTTCGCTTTAAGCGTAACGAGTTGTCCCCAAATAGTTTTGATTGATTAAGCTGTGTTCGAATTCTTGGCTCGGCATTGGTCTTCCGTAAAGGTAACCTTGGCCCACATCGCAGCCTTCGTTAATAATAAATTGCTCCTGAACCTCCGTTTCTATGCCTTCAATCGTCACTTTTAAGTCGAGCTTTTTGGCAATTTGGACAATAGAACGAACAATTTCCGAGTCTTCGTGTGAGTTGAGCATTTGGTCGATAAAGCTCTTATCAATCTTAATGGTGTCGAATGGGAACTTCTTCAGATAACTGAAGGAGGCGTAGCCCGTACCGAAGTCATCTAGTGACAATGTAACGCCAATATCGTGCAAAGATCCCAAGGTATTCTTGGCAACCACTTCATCTGCTATCAGTCCACTCTCCGTAACTTCAAGTTCTAAGAAACGAGGCTCTAAATGATAGGTTTCGAGTAGGTGAACCACTTGTTCCGCAAAGTGTACGTTCTTGAGTTGAATTGCAGACACATTCACAGCCATCTTGAAATCTTCAACGTATTCGGACCACTCTTTGGCTTTTTCAATCGCATTGCGTAAAACAAAGCTGCCCACTTCGAAAATCAAACCGTTTTGTTCAGCCATGTGGATCAGGGTTTCGTTAGAGATATCACCCAAAACAGGATGTCGCCAACGAAGCAAAGCTTCAGCACCGACCCAGCGATGCGTCAACGGGCTAACTTTGGGTTGAAAGTAGAGCATAAGGTCATCATTACGAACGGCTTGAAGCAAATAGCCTTCGATCTTATTAATGTGAGTTTGTTCTTCGGTATGGGATTGAGAGTAGTAAGCGAACTTTTGTCCTGAATCTTTGCAGGCTAACATCGCTTCAGAAGATTTCTGCAGAATGCTTTCCGCGTCATCTTCGTCGTTCGTAATTGCAATCCCAATAAACGCGTGCAAATGCACTTTGTCACTTTCGATGTCGAATTCTGAATGACCAACTTTAACGAGCGTCTGGCAAAGTTCTTCAAGGCGATGGTGTAAATCTTTAACGCTAAACGCCAATACGAGGTCAACCGAAGTAGGGCGTGCAGTTAATACATCGATATCAGAAATACAGTCGATGCGTTTTCGGTATTCAACAAGCACTTGGTCTAACGCGTTATAGCCGTAGCGTGCTTGTATGCGTCTACCGTTGGTAAAACCAATATGAACGACTGCAAATGAGCTGTCTGTCAGCCTTCTCTGTGACAGTAGCTTGTGGTTTAAGCGAGATTCAAATGCGTTTCGGTTTAAAAAGCCGGTGCCGAGGTCGTGATTCTTTTGGAAGTTAATCTTCTGTTCAGCCGCTTTTCGTTTATCAATTTCTTGATTCAACGAGTAATTAAGGCTCGCGAGATCTTTAGTGCGATTGTAAACGCGGTTTTTTAGGTCGCGATTCATTTGGGTAAGCTTGGCGTGTTGGAATAGGGTTTTAAGCTGAGATTCAATCGAAGTCCGAAAGCTCTCTAACAGTTTGATATAAGTAGGGGTGTAGTGATTCTCTTTCGAGTCCAAGATACAAATGGTGCCAAACAGTTCACCGTTAGGCCAAAGTAATGGAATACCACAATAAGAGATTAAGCCAAGCTTCGTGTC
Organism: Vibrio sp. 10N.247.311.12; assembly: GCF_041467515.1. Taxonomy (NCBI): domain Bacteria; kingdom Pseudomonadati; phylum Pseudomonadota; class Gammaproteobacteria; order Vibrionales; family Vibrionaceae; genus Vibrio; species Vibrio sp. 10N.247.311.12. The sequence continues at coordinate 49,409 of NZ_JBFSUV010000023.1, read as the reverse complement.
GGGGTTGTTTTCCCAATCAACATCGGCAAGCGCATTGGGTACCACAAGTTGCTGCTGGGAATCCATCACCGTCTCACAGTAAAGCCCATTGCCTAGGGTTTCAGAATCACCTTTGTTGTAAGGGTTATTTTCATTTCGGCTGGTCGAGAATACTTCAATGTAATTGGCGTGAACACGCATGATTAGTGCTGCGGGCACTTGAGTAATTTGAGCTAAGAGGTCGACAATATTCTGCCAACCGTGCTCCATATCGTCTGGGATATCTAAATCGAGAGTTTTTATTTTCTTCATATGACTCCGAGTCAATTATGCTAAATGCATCAACACATCCTGTGTTAATTATGATGAACCAAAGAAAACTGTGAATCTTACGTTAACTAAGTATAAGAAATGTTGCACGAAAAAACCTCCGCAATTATGCAGAGGTTTTCAAATGTGAATCCGGGTCTCAGTAATGAGATAATTTTAGATTAAGGCTTTAACTTTATAAAATCTTCTGTATTAAGTTTCTGGCTATAATCTACCGATGGTTGAGCAAACCCATTTAATTGTAGAAATTCTTCTTTAAACCCTTGGTAATCCCCTAAGGTTTGGAAGTTATTTTCGTCCATCTTTTCTAGCAGTTCAGTTACGTGCGCTTGGGTTTCTGGGTCTAATTCCCAATCATCCATACGGATCAATCGCTCACCATCAAGTGGTACTTTTGATTGACCATAGAGTTTACTGCTAAATAGACGCTGCATTTGTTGGATACAACCTTCGTGGGTCTCTTTCTCTTTCATCACTTTATACAAAGCAAGTAAGTAAGGGCTGAGTCCCGGGATGAAAACGCTCGCTTTAGTGACTAGTGCTTTACAGACAGTCGCGTAAGCGTTGCCATCAAAGTTAGCTAATTCTAGATTAAGAGCGTGGCTGGTTTGGTGAAGGTCGATCTTAGCGCGACCTAAAGTACCGTCTAAGTAGATAGGGTGCGTCACTTCAGGGCCAACATAGGAGAAGGCGATCGTCTTACAACCCGGAGCAATAGACTCAGCGTTGATCAGTTCGTCTATCCATTGTTCCCAATCTTCGCCTCCCATCACTTTGAGTGTGCTTTCGGCTTCTTCTTCCGTCGCGGCTTCAAGCGTGTTGGTGACCCAGTTGTCGTGTTCCAGAGAAATGGTTGCGCCAGTTACGCTTTCACCAATAGGTTTGATAGCAGAGCGCCAAAACTCATCGGAATCTGGTTTAGGACGAACGCCTGCAGCTAAGCTATAGATAATCAGATCCACTTCACCTTCGAAGTAGGTTTCAATGGCTTCGACAACTTGTGAGCGTGTTTCTTGCGAAAATGCGTCGCCAACGATGTTGATAGCAGTGCGTTGCTCTCGTTCGGCTTCTTTTTTGAAGTAGATGTTGTTGTACCAACCAGCACTACCTAGGGATTTTTCGTTTGGACCGCGCTCGAATGAGACGCCGATAGTGTCAGCTTTTGCGCCGCCAAAGGTAAGGGCAATACGAGCGGCAAGGCCAAAGCCTGAGGAAGCGCCGATAATCAGTACTCGTTTAGGGCCATCTTTGATTTGCGGCGCACTCTTAACAAACTTGATTTGTTGCTTTACGGCTTCTTGACAGCCAAGAGGGTGAGCGCTTTTGGCTACCACACCCTTGATAACAGGTTCGATCAGCATAAATAACCTTACAGTTAACGGTGATATGCACTCAGGCTAACGTAAAGCTGTGTAAAATTTATTGAGCTAGACCATTAAAACTTAAAGATACTGATATAATTCTTCGGCGACGAATTCAGCAATCCAAGGTTGAGCTTCTGGTTTTGGATGCAGTCCATCGTTCATCATCCACTCAGGTTTGAGGATGATATGCTCTAGGAAAAACGGCAAAAGTGGCACGTTTTGTTGATCAGCAAGCGCTGCAAAAACGTATTCAAACTGCTGGTTGTAACGCTTTCCGTAATTTGGTGGGATTTTAATCTGCATCATTATAGGTTTGGCGCCCGCAGCTTTTATCTGCTCAATGATCTGCTCAAGATTTGCAGACATCAGCTTAGGTGGGAAACCACGAAGTCCATCATTCGCACCAAGTTCGATAAGAACGGTGTCTGGAGCATGTTCTTCAAGCAATTGTGGTAGGCGGGCTAAACCATTGCCCGTTGTATCACCAGAAATACTCCCGTTAACCACGGTTACCGTTTTGTCATGCTTTGCTAACGCGTCTGGTAACAGGCTTGGCCAACTCTGTTTGATGTCCATGTTGTAACCAGCACTCAGGCTATCACCAAGGACCAGTAACTTAGAATCTAAGCGGGTATCTTGAGCCAAAGAAGCGGTTGAAAATAAAATAAAGAATAAAAAGGAAATTAGTCGAGTCATGCATACATCCATCATTAAAGCAGAAGCTGTTTCGAAGACAGTGTCTACTAATCAAGAACATTTAACAATCCTAGAGCACGTCGATATCGATATTCGTGAAGGCGAAACTGTCGCGATTGTCGGCACGTCTGGCGCGGGTAAATCGACCTTAATGACGCTGCTTGCTGGTCTTGATGTACCAACGAAAGGCGAAATCAGTTTATTAGGACAGCCACTTTCACAGCTTGATGACGAGGCAAGAGCGAAGCTCCGCAGTGAATCGGTAGGGTTTGTATTTCAAAGCTTCTTGTTAATTCCAAGTCTTTCAGCGCTACAAAATGTCACGTTACCTTGTTTGTTAAAGGGAGAAGACGAAGACATCGAACGCGCGACTGCTCTGCTTGAATCAGTAGGCTTGAAAGACAGGCTTGATCACTTACCGTCGCAGCTATCTGGTGGTGAACAACAAAGGGTCGCGTTGGCGCGCGCATTTATGATTAAGCCAAAAATTCTTTTTGCCGATGAACCCACAGGCAACCTAGACCAACAAACTGCTGCCAAAATTGTCGAGTTGTTGTTTGAATTGAACTCATCCCACGGCACAACGTTAGTGTTGGTGACACACGATCCTAAGCTTGCACAACGTTGCCAAAGAACACTCAAGATGCATGTCGGTCAGATAGAGGAAGTCTAAATTGAATTCATCAAACGGACTGAATAAACGCCTGTTTTCATGGAGTATCGAAGAGATTCGACACGGCCAGTTGTGGCCAGTTTCAATCGCTTTAACGCTTATTATTGCTTGTGTATTTGCATTGTCGGCGTTGGCCGAACGTATGGAGCAGGTAATTGTTAAACAGGGCAAAGATGCGCTTACTGCTGATAGCGTGTTTATCTCAGCAAACCCAATTCCGCAATCCTTGTTAGACCTCACTCAAGTTGAACAATTAGAAAGATCTCAGTTGACTCGTTTTTCAACCATGGCATTCAGTGATAACTCAATGCAGTTAGTGACGGTAAAAGCAGTTGAAAGTAATTACCCATTACGCGGTGAAATGATCTTAGAGGGCGCTGATAAAGCATCAAGTAACCATGTTGAGCCGGGTGAACTTTGGCTAGACGAGCGTATATTTGCACAGTTAGAGGTTGAAATTGGTGACAATGTCACTATTGGTGATGCCGATTTAGCGATAACTGGACGAATCACTCAAGAACCAGGCTTAAGCTTTAACCCATTCCAACAAATGCCAGCTGTGCTGATTCATACAAGTGATATCGATGCCACGGGAGCGATTCAACCGGGCAGTCGCGTTAGCTTTAGATTGTTTTTAAATGGTGATGAATCGAAACTCAAAGCCGCACAAGACAGTATCGAACTGACACCAAGTGACCGCTGGCGTACACAAGACTCAGCCAGTCGTACCAACGACATGTTCGAAAGCACGACTCAATATCTTTCGTTAACCGTTGCTATTGTTGTGATCATGGCTGCGACCACTTTGGTACTCACTTGCCAACATTATGTTGCGAGTCGCCGTAAAACCATCGCGATGCTTAAGAGTTTGGGTGCAAGCAAGCAGTGGATCGTTAAATGGTTGTCTGTACAGGTATCTTTATTAGTGGTTATCGGTGCAGTACTGGGAATAACTATCGGTATCGGCTTAGAGTTTTTGCTTCGTATACCTCTGGGTGACTTATTACCAACGCCACTTCCTAGCTATGGTATTGAACCTGCAATCTTGGCGATTTTATCAAGCATCTTAATTGGTGTTCCTGCTCTTGGTATCCCGTTAATTGGCTTGGTCAATACCTCGGCAATCAGCGTTATCCAATCAAGTCACCAGTCCAATGAAAGCTACAAGAAATATTTGTTGTTACTGGTACCGATTATTCCAATGATGCTGATGTATGGCGACAATCTATTGGTATGGATAGTTCTAGCGGGTATCGCTTGCCTGTTCTTAGTACTTGCGGTCGTTAGTACGCTTGTTCTGCGTTTGGTTGGCAAGTTACCGACATCTACGTCTATGCGTTTAGCATTGAGCAGAATTAATCGCACACCTTTAGCAACGGGGATTCAATTTGGCTCTTTAGCGCTTTCACTGATGTTGCTGTCTATCATCTGGTTGGTAAGAAGTGATTTACTGTCAGATTGGCAGCAAACCTTACCCGAGAACGCACCAAATGCGTTTGCACTTAACATTGCAAGCTATGAAAAAGACAGTTATCTCGAGACGATTGATGCAAACGAAGTAGAGCGTACTCAAGCGTTTCCAATTATCCGAGGACGACTGACGACGATAAACGGTGTCGAAGCATCGGAATACAGTGATACCTCTGGAGAAACAGACGCACTAAGCCGTGAGATCAACTTCACTTGGGGAGGTAGCTTACCTAAGTACAATGAAGTATTAGAAGGCAGCTGGACACAAGAGCATGGCGTATCTGTAGAATCGGATGTCGCGGAGCAACTGGATCTAAAGATTGGCGATGAGCTGTCATTCACAATCAACAGCCAGAATGTTTCTGCCAAGGTGAATAGCATCCGCAAAGTCGAGTGGCGAGAAATGAAGCCGAACTTCTACTTCATTTTTACTCCAGATGTCTTGAGTTCAATCCCTTCTACTTGGCTAGTGAGCTTCAGATTAGAAGAACAACACAATCAGATGCTCAACGAACTCTCTCGAAATCATCCAACCGTGAGTTTGATGGATATTCGTAAGATGGGTAGCAAGATCCAAGAGTTGCTTAAGCAGATTGTTTGGTCGATTACCGTACTTGCGGCGTTAGGTGTGGTGGCGGGGCTGTTGCTTATCTTCACTCTATTGCGATTGAGCTTATCTCAAAGACAACAAGAGATACGCTTGTATCGAACATTAGGCGCGAGTAAGAAGCGAATTCTCAATACTATTTGGTGTGAGTACGGTTTAATGGCGTTAGTCGCAGGCTCAATTGCAGCCCTTGGTTCTGAGCTCAGCGTGGCAGGAGTGATGAACTTTGGTTTTGAGTTACAACCTTCACTTCACCCGATGTTGTGGATAGCGCTACCGGTGCTAACGTTCATCACATTAGCCGCGGTAGTGAATAGCTTAATCAAACGTTTGTTGGCACCAGTAAACAAGGATTTTGGCTAGTCGTTAGCGAGATCTAGCCAAGCGCTTAAAACGGTCTAAAAGTGAGATTACTTATACTTAGTCATGCACTATTTATAATACGTCGCTTTAGACCGTTTTTTATTTAACCAACCGGCAGCATAAGTAAAAAATATCGCACCTTAGATTCCACTGTTTTTAGCATTTTTTAAGACTAATTACCCAATAATGCCGATTTAATGAACAGCGGTTAGTCCCTGTAAACAAAGGGTTTGCGCAACTTAGCAAGAACGTTATCAACAGTTATCCACAAAAACGGTGGATAACTTTAGGGATAAGTTAACCGCTATGTTTTAAGAGTACTGAGGCAGCCTTTATGTGGCGTCACTTAGGACAAATTTGACTGTTAGAATAACCTTTAAAACCCTATCTGGAGTTATTGAGTCAAGAGATTATTTATGTTTTTTACATAGATATTAAATCCCGCCTATCTAAGACCTTGATAAAAATGTGTTTTAATTCATCGCAGAACAAAAGTAGAATAGAGGCAGTTAATCTTATTCTACAGAACACGATGAACCACAACAAAACGGATACAAATCAACCTTCTATTGCCATTGTTGGTGGTGGTATTGCCGGAACAACGAGCGCGATTCACTTTAGTGAGTTGGGTTTTAAGGTCACTATCTTAGAAAAAGGGCCGAGTTTGGTTAATGGTCCACCAATTTGCCACCTGCACGCTGGCGGCAATTTGTATCGAGATATTTCTGTAGAGCAGTGTCTTCAATTGCTCACACAGTCAATTGATACCGTCCGCTTATTCCCTCATACGATCAATATTCGTCCGACAATCATCGCCGTTCCGCACAGTGATGGTGGAGAGCCGTTGGATCTGCTTCCTCGTCTCAAGATAATCAAAAGCGCTTATGCCGATCTTGTTAAACAAGATAAAAGCAACCAAGTGCTCGGTGATCCGGAAGAGTATTATAAGCTGTACAGCAAAGAAGATTTATTAGCACTTTCTGCAAAAACGCAGCCTCTGAAACCAACATTGCTTGATGATTGGTGTATTCCTTTCGCCAAGCATACGGATTTAGAGACTCTTAAGTATCCTGTTGCGATGGTTCAAGAGTACGGTTGGAGTGTATTCCGCTTATCTGCGACCGCTCAATTGTCTTTAGGGCAACAAGCTAACTGTACTGTGTTCACCAACAGCCGATTACAATCTGTTGAGTCGACAGGCCAAGGCTGGTCTTTGACTTATACCGATGCCGAAAACCAAAGCTGCCAACTAACGACCGATTACTTGATTAATGCGAGTGGGTTTGAAACGGGTATTGTGGACGACTTTGTTGGCTCTAAGCAGCAAAGACTTGTTGAATTTAAAGCTGCGTACGTTACCGAGTGGCCATATTCGCAAGAATGTAAGGAAGAATGGCCAGAGGTTATCTTCCATGGCCCGAGAGGCACACCGCAAGGCATGGCGCAATTGACGCCATATGCTGATGGTGTGTTCCAACTTCACGGTATGACAGAAGGGATTACTCTGTTCGAGGGTGGGCTTGTTTCATCGTCAACAGACTCGTCACAGCCACAGTTGCCTTCGAAGCTGCTTAAGAAAATCGTATCGGGTTGGAGTGAAGAGCAGCTTGAATTAAGAACTCGCGCGGCAATAACGCATATGTCTCAGTTCATCCCAAGTTTCAGTTCTGCATTGGTCGGTGGTAAACCTTTGTTTGGTGCACAACAGATTCCGGGAACCGATCCAAGCTTAAGAGCTTCAGACGTTTCATTCTGTGGAGATCGCTATGCTCGACTTGAAGTAGTAAAAGCTTCTTCAACATTAGAAGCGGCACAAAAGGTCGCTGAGCAATGGTTTGATGTATCAGAGGCGGCATCTATTGAAGACACACACTCAGTGACAATGTCACTTAATCTAAATGATATTGAAAACAGAGCGATAGATTTGACACAAGAACGTGGATACCCAGAAGCGCTTGCCAAGGTGTCAGGTCAAGATCACGCTTAATAGCCTATAATTAGTCTATCATCATCGACTGCGTTTAATTTCTTCAATTCGGCTTACTGTAATAGGTAAGCCGAATCTTCATTTCAACATCTGCTTAGATACCGAACCTCATCTAAATGACATCTTCCTAGTTGATTATTCTCAGCTACATAGCATTTAGCACATAACACATCGCAAAAACTAATAGCCGAAAAACTGAGCCCATTGGCACCAAACATCTTGTAAGCCCAAGCGATCGCCCTTGCTGAACGATATCGCATGTCCAGGTTTTGCTTGCGCCAAGCGTGGTAAATCGATTCTGGCGACACATCCTATCTTCGGATAACCACCTATGGTCTGTCTATCATTAAGCAGCACGATAGGCTGTCCATCTTGTGGAATTTGAATCGCACCTAAGGCAATGCCTTCTGACAATAGCGAAATGTCAGGCGAGTCGACGGGTTCGCCACTGAGTCGATAACCCATCCGATTTGAGTTTTGGTCAACGTGATATTCCACGTTATACAAAGTTTCTCTTGCTGACTTGGAGAATAGCTCGCTTTGATAGCCTTCAATCACTCGTAGGTTCACGGGTAGATTGTAATCAGGCGTGTATCGGAAGGTAACACTCAACGCTTTAAACGGGCGCGAGAGTTGATGTTGGGTAAAAGCGATTTGTTGCCCTTGCTGGCATGGATCTCCATCTTGCGTTAATCCACCAATCTTTTCACGAGTGACTGTAGAGCAGCTATCAAGAGTTGATGGAACATCGAAACCGCCTTTAATGGCTAAATACGCCCTTAGACCATTTTTAGGCAAACCAAATGAGAGGACTTGCCCTTTAAAAGCTTGAAAAGTACGCCAGTTAGGCTGTGGTTTACCATCGAGCTTCGCTTGTAAATCACCCCCGCATAGTGCCATCTCACAATCAAAATCGATTCGTAACGCACATTGCCCAAGCGTAATTTCCAACGCCGCTTGGTTGACTGGGTTGCCCAATAGATGATTGGCCCAGCTATAAGAGTAATCATCAACCGGTCCACCTTGCGTTAATCCAAGATGAGCAACACCAAATCGCCCGAAGTCTTGAATCAAACTTAACGGGCCGGGCTTAATCACTGTCAGTGTTGGTTTAGCTTTTGTCTTAGCCATTAACAACTCCTTCACTAAGCTCTACAAACTCATGTTTTGAAATCGCGATGAAACGGACTGTGTCACCAACATTAAGCAGAGACAGCGGTCTTTGCATGATGTCAGCGTTCTTCAATTGGCTATGATCGAACAACGGAAGCGGGCAATTGCCAATAATATTCCAGCCGCCCGGTGAATCCGAAGGGTACACAGCTGTTTTAGTATCCGCGATGGCGATACTGCCTTTGGGCACATTTAAGCGGGGTGTGGAGTGCCGGGGTAAGGCAAGCTCATTAACCACATCCGACATAAAGGCAAAGCCAGGCGTAAACCCAATAGCACTGACGCTGTATGTCTGTGAGGTGTGATATTGAATAATCTCGTCCAGAGACAGACCTTTGTCTTGATATCGGTCTAAATCGAGCGCCGTTTCTGGTGAGTAATAGGCAGGAAGCTCAATCGTATCGCGAGTTTTACTAATACTAGAAAAGGTCGATAGAGCGTGATTCAACAAATTATTGAGTTGTTCAATGAGCTGCTGTTCTGATATTCGATAAGGTAGGTAATCGACCAATATAGTTTGGTAAGCCGGCGTCACATTCATCAACACCGGTGCTAAATTTTGGCGAATGGCATCGGAAAAGTGAGCCATGTAATGCGCATATTCGGCGCTAGATTGATTATTTGAAGGCGATAGTGTCAAAGTCACTAAAACGCTGCATTCCGCGACTGGCGCTATATTGAATTCAATCTGATTCGTCGTCATTTCGTTTCCATACGTTTGTTATCTTGCCTTTTTTAGCTTACTTGGCGTGTCTCACTTCCGTGTCCAAGCCAATACAAATCAATTAGATCTCACGAGCGATTAGACCATGCGTCATACCAATCACACGCTTCATACTAATTAAAAGCGTTGAGGTCTTGTCTGATTTTTCTAATTAATGCGATGGATTGAGGGTTATCACCATGAACACAGATAGTATCAGCTTCAATAGGCAGTCTTTCGCCCTCTAAAGTCGTAACCGAGCCATAGTTAATGATTTGCATAACTTGGTTATAGATATCGTCTTGATTGACGTAAACCGAGCCTTTTTGAGTACGTGGCGCTAATTGTCCGTTATTTAAATAAGCACGGTCGGCAAACGCTTCAAACAAGAGAGGCAAGTCATGGTCGTCAGCAATATCCAAATACTGTTGATTGTCTGATGAAGAGAGAATCATCAACGGGATGTTAAACTCAGCGACGGATTGGGCTACCGCATTGAACACATCAATGTTTGCCATCATATCGTTATAAAGAGCGCCATGAGGTTTCACATAGCCAACAGTGGTATGGTGATAGCGGCAAAGGGCTTGTAATGCACCGACTTGATAACAAACCAGCTCACTGATTTCGTCCATGGTGTGCGGAATAGAACGGCGACCAAAACCAACGAGATCTTGATAACCGGGATGAGCACCAATTTGGGTGTGATAGTGCTGCGCCAGTTTTATCGTCTTGGACATAACGTGCGGATCAGACGCGTGGAAGCCACAAGCGATGTTTGCCATATCGACCCATTCCATGACCGACTCGTCATCGCCCATCTTCCAATTGCCGAAACTTTCTCCCATGTCGCAATTAAGCAAAATCTTCGTTGTCACGTGGTGCTAATCCTTTACGTTGAGGTAAGTAATGACGGTCTTATAAATACCATAAATAAACAGTGACCTAACTCAAACTTTCGACACCGTAGATTTACCAGTATGGCATTTCATATATAGTTGAACTATTGATTAAAGGATTAATATCTATCTGTATATTAGGTGAGCACATGATATCCCGCCAGGTTTGCTTAGGACTAGCATTAACGATACCTGTTTTTGTCTCTGCTCAAGAAAACTCTCTAGACCAGCTCATGTCGATGAGCCTTGAAGAGTTGTCTATGTTAGATGTCGAAATGGAAACGGCTTCGAAAGTGACACAAAAACTTACCGAGATTTGTGTCAACCAAGAGTCCGTATATGTGAGGATCTCTCATGAATTCTAAGTGGCTCAAGTACCGTATTAAGCTCGGTTTTACGAAACTCAGCCTTGCCACTATAGCTATGTTTATTGTGCCTTTGAATACATCGGCGGCTAGTTTCAAGCCTTATGAAGTGAAAGCGGTGTACCTTTTTAGAATTGCCAACTTTATTCGTTGGAACGACGAGAGCACCATGAATACGGTTAACTTCTGTGTGATTGGCGATGAGAAGGTAAGCAAAGCACTGACGTCGATTACACAAGGGAAATCTATTCGTTCTCTCGCTATTCAAGTACATCAATTGGTGACTCCTAAGTGTGATATCACTTATCTATCTGATCTCGATAATGATGAATTTAGCCGTAAAGCCCACTCACCACATACTGTGACGATTAGCGATATCCCAAACTTTACGGACATGGGAGGAGTCATTGAGCTAACGCACATCGATAATAAGCTAAAGCCTAAGATCAACTTAGTGAATGCAAGACGCGGTGAATACGTCATTGGCTCAAACCTGTTACGAATCGCTATAGTGGAGGGCCAATAATGTTGTCTTTCATTAATAATTTATCTATTAAAAACAAGCTGATATTACCGATTGTCATCTTCATCGCAGTTACTTTTGTGACGATTCAATCAATTAATTACACTGTCACTTTTGAGCGAGAGAAAGAGAGTCTTATTCAGCGAGTTAAAGTGTTAGCACAAGGTGTTGCTTATAACCTACAAGCCGCGATTCTATTTGAGGATAAATCTTCGGCTCAGGAGATTTTGTCAGCCTTCGTTGCGGATAAAGATATCGTCAGGGTGAAGCTCTATGACATTAATGAACAGCTTTTTGCGAGTTATCAAGTCAGTAATACGCTGGTTCCAAGGCCGAATACCGATGAATTAAATGACATCGCGGATCACCAATTTGCAATCTCCGAGAATTTCATCTTTTTGCTTGTTCCGGTGACGCTGGATGACGCTGTGATCGCTAACTTGAGAGTGACAATATCAAAAGAAACGTTTAATACGATCTTAACGAATATTTTCAAGGTTGCGGCCGTCTACTTGCTGTTTCTTGTGATCTTAGGCGGGGGATTGGTCAAATTGGTTCAACGCTTGATTATCGATCCAATGTTTGACCTTAATGAGGCGATGCAAGCTTTTGTTGAACGTCGTTCAGAACAACCAAAATTAGTCGCAACGAACCACGATGAGATAGGGGATCTGGTTCGAGCTTTTAATACCATGCTCGAAAGACTTCAACATCGTGACAACCAAATCAATTTTACGCTCGATAAACTACAAGAAGAAAAGTCGTTTGCAAATGAGGTAATTGAAACTGTTCAGCACTCGTTGTTGGTAGCCGATGAAAAAGGGTTCATCGTTCATGCGAACGCTGCTACTCGTGACATTTTTAAATGTACCGAAGCGTTTCTTGAAAATTTGTTGATCCAAGAGTTGATCGCGACAAAGCAAACTGGGCTCTTACAAGAGGTTATCGACGCTAAGATTGAGCTCAATGACGAACTACTCGAAACCACCGATCTCTTTCACTCAAAACGCTGGCTTCGTGTGAGTAGCCGTTCGTTGCCAAAGCACGGTCGTATTCTTTATGCAATCCAAGATGTCACGGGGATGGAAACGGCCATGAGTCGCCAGCGTATCGCTGCGGGTGTTTTCGAAAACAGTAAAGACGGCTTGATCGTGCTCAACTCATCCAATGTGATAACCATGGTTAACCCGGCGATCACACAACTTCTCGGTTATCACTCTGATCTGCTGGTGGGCAAAACACCATTTGAAGTATTTTCGTGGCAGCAATTTTCATCATTGATGCCGACAATTCGCAGTTCGTTAGACAACTATGGTCAATGGCAAGGCGAAGTGTGGGAGAAAAGCGCGTCCGGCACGTTAGTTCCAATGTTTGTCAAAGTGAATCGAATTGCCTCAGACAACGAGAAAGACGAGTTTGATATGGTATTAACGCTGTCTGATTTATCCAACGTTAAAGAGATGGAAAGACTCGAACACTTGGCTCATCACGATGCATTAACCGGGTTAGCGAATAGAGCGCAGCTGTATAAGGTTATGGATGATGTTGTCACGTCGAGCCACTATTCAAATCAGCATTTTGCGGTTATTTACTTGGATTTGGATGGCTTCAAAGAAGTGAATGACAACTATGGTCACGATGCGGGTGACGAAATCCTTAAAGAAGTGTCAAACCGGTTATTATCTCAGGTAAGAGCGGGGGATTTGGTTGCACGTTTGTCGGGTGATGAATTTGTTCTTATTATTAAACAGACAAACAAAGTCTTATTAGCGAAGTTAGCCGAGCGATTGTTGGATCTGATCGGGCAAGAAGTGAATTATAAACAGCGTTCACTTCATGTTGGGGCGAGCTTAGGTATCAATTTAGTTGATGGCTCAGAGCGTGATATTGACGTGATTCTAAAGGTTGCTGATGAGGCTATGTACCAAGCGAAACGCAAAGGAAAAGGTCAGTTTGTGTTCGCTCGTGAGGGTAAATAGGCACCGGTGTTTGTGAGCTCACCCTAAGTTGTTGTATCATAAGTGATAGGTTGAATATTTTTAATTAAAAGGTCTGCTAAGCATGAATGTTTTAGTTACAGGTGGCATGGGTTACATTGGTAGCCATACAAGTATCCAGATGATCAACGCAGGTATGACACCTGTACTTTTTGATAGCTTGTACAACAGCAAACCAAGCGTTCTAGAGCGCATCGAAAAAGTCTCGGGCGTTCGTCCCAACTTCATTGAAGGTGACGTTCGTGATAAAGCGCTTTTGACTGAAACTATGAAGCAACACAACATCGAAGCGGTTATCCATTTTGCTGGTCTGAAAGCCGTCGGAGAGTCTGTGGAAAAGCCTCTTGAATACTACGACAACAACGTAAACGGCACTTTAGTTCTTGTTGATGCAATGCGTGATGCGGGTGTAAAAACCTTGGTATTTAGCTCTTCAGCAACGGTATACGGTGATCCTGCAAGTGTGCCAATTACTGAAGACTTCCCAACAAGCGCTACCAACCCATATGGTCGTAGTAAACTAATGGTTGAAGAGTGTTTAACCGATTTCCAAAAAGCCAATCCTGATTGGAGCATTACACTGCTGCGTTACTTTAACCCTGTAGGTTCACATCCAAGTGGTGAGCTAGGTGAAGACCCGCAAGGTATCCCAAATAACCTAATGCCATTTGTCTCTCAAGTAGCAGTGGGCCGCCGTGAATTCCTATCTGTATTTGGTAGCGATTATCCAACAAAAGACGGGACTGGCGTTCGCGATTACATCCACGTAATGGATCTGTCTGATGGCCACATCGCAGCGCTTGAGAAAGTAGGGTGCAAAGACGGTCTTCATATCTACAACCTTGGTACGGGTAACGGTTCAAGTGTGTTAGACATGGTTAAAGCATTCGAACAAGCAAGCGGTAAAGAGATCCCTTACAAGCTTGTCGAGCGTCGCCCGGGTGACATCGCAGAGTGTTGGGCAGATCCAGCTAAAGCTCAGAAAGAACTGGGCTGGAATGCAAGCCGCACATTGGCTGAAATGACCGAAGATACATGGCGCTGGCAGTCAACAAACCCGAATGGATTCCCTGGTTAACCTAGTGGTTTCGTGAATGATTCAAAAATTAAAAGATGCTTTCGGGCATCTTTTTTGATCTTAATCGAATAAAAAGTAAATTAGTGGTTAAAAAGTATCATTCTGTATCCGCTGTGTTATTATGCTCGCGAATTATATGTTTAATGTTAATTTTCTTTGGAGTTAATCATGGAACTAGGCCTAATCATCACTTTCATCGTTGCTGCTGCAGTAATGGTTAAAAAAGAGATGGCAGAGAAGTAATTTCACTTATTACCTTTTTTATACAATTTTTTAGTGAAATAAATTAAAAGCCAGCAATTAAGCTGGCTTTTTAGTTTCTGCTGTATCAGATTCTGTCGTTAAGTTTTCTAACGAGTTAGAATTCGTATTTAGCTGAAATACCGTAGTTTCTTTCCGCTTGAGTGTTCTCTTTGTAAAGTTCATCATCACCGCGAATATCATTCCAACGGTAGTACTCTTCGTTAGTTAAGTTGAACACACCACCACGAATCGTCAGATCCTTCATTGGTTTGTAGTAAGCTGTTAAATCAACAACTGTTGCGCTTGGAAGCTCAGCCTGGCCTGCGTTACCGCCACTTTCGTCATCGAAGTTGATGTCTGAACCAGATTTGTCAGCTGTGTAGTTTAACTTAACGCTAGTACCCCAATTTTGGTTTGGCGCATCATAGTTAAGACCTAACACCGCATTCCAAGGGTTAACACTATTTAGTGCATTTCCGTTTCCGTCCTCACCCTCTGTGTATGAAGCTACGAAGTGAGTTGAAATACCCTTAGGCGCACCAACCAAGACATCCCAAAGTAACGTGTTCGAGAATTCAATCCCCTTTATCGTTGCCGAATCCAAGTTAACGTTAGAATAGTGCGTTGTTCCACCAACCTTTTTCGTAACCACTGTCTCGATAAAGTCATCGTAGTCACTGTAGTAGGCCGCGATTTCAGATGATGAAGCTTGAGTGTTGTGACGATAGCCTAGCTCGTATGAAATACTGGTTTCTGATTTAAGATCTGGATTTGGATCATTTACGTACCCATGTCCAGGGTTATCATATGTATAGTAAAGTTCATCAAAAGAAGGGGCTCTAAAGCCTTGGCTAATTTGGCCAAAAATAGTGCCTGTATCTGTAAGTTTGTATGTTGAACCTAAACGACCAGTTACCGCAGAATCTGAGAAATCACTCAACGTCTCAGTGGTGTTGTTACCAGGATCAGTTGAGAAATAGTCAAAGCGTACACCAGGGGTAACAATAAGTTTGTCATTCACTAAGCTAATTTCGTCTTGAATAAACAAGCCAAATTTTTGCTCCTTAGCATCTGGAGTATATACATAAAGTTGGTTATCAGTAGCAGGATCAGAGTTATACTCCATATTGGTGTTGCTGATGTCACTATGTGTATAAGTTGCACCATACACTAGGTAATGGTTGTTAATTTCTTTATCTAGCTGAGTCTCGATTTCAAGCTTATCTTCAGTGTACTCGTAGTCTTTTGTTTGTAAGTTGTCGTTGTTAGCTGGTACCCAAGGTGGCATACCTGGGCCTGCAGGTTTAAAGCGCTTAGTTACACCATTCTCTTCTTTAGAGATGTACGATACTTTACTCGTTACAGTATCGGCAATTGTGCCATCAGCGAACCAAATGTGCTTAATAGCGAATCGATTTTGCGTTGTGTCATCAGCACCTGTATAGCTATCGTAGCTTGAGTGGTAGATGTCAGAGTCTGAAGTATCTTTGATTAGCTCAGCTAAAAACTCGATACGATGACTTTCGTTTAACTGATATTGCAACTTAACCAAAAGATTATCTGCTGAAGTATCTTGACCTTCTACAGCGTAGTTCTCTAAGTCGTTAGGGTTACGGAAGTTTTGCAACTCTTCACCATCTCGACGAGTGTAGGCTACCAATGTTTCTAGGCCATCGAATCGATTAGCTAATGCAACGTGCTCACTGAAAGAGTTATCTTCTGAAGAGTAAGACAGTTTCGCTTGACCGCCAAAGTCTTCTCCATCTTTTAAGAAATCAGAAGGGTCTTTAGTTTCAAAGGCGACAACACCACCAATAGCGTCGCTTCCGTGTAAACTTGAAGCCGCACCTTTGATAATTTCGACACTTTTCAGCATATCGGGATCGATTGAAATACCGCTAGAGTTAATAAATGCGTAAGGGCCACCATCAAATGAACCTGGTTGCGATGAGCCATCCACTAAAATCTTTACGCGCTTACCTTCCATGCCACGAATGTTGATGGTTTGTGCACCTTGTCGAGAGCTCGAGTTCATCGTTACACCTGGAGTGTATTCGAAGATTTCGTTAACATTTTTTGCCATGTTCTCTTCGATTTGCTCATCGGAGATGACTGCAACAGAAGCCGCTGTATTGATAAGTGTTTGATTCGTGCGCGTCGAGGATACAACAACCTCATCAAATAGGGCATAATCTTCAGCAAAGGCTGACGTTGATGAAAGCGCTAAAACGATTGAAGCAGAGAGTAGGGGTTGCTTATACATCTGATAGTTACCTTAGTTCCATAGTATTATCTTGATTTGCGAAATATAATATTGGATCTAAATGATAATTACTATTATTTGCATTTAAATAATTTTCAATTTTATCAACTAACTCATAATTAATACTCTTAAATATCTGTATTAAAAAGACTTTTACAGTTCCATTCACAGTCTGAATGCTTCTGTTTTTGTGATTCAAGTCTCATTTATAAAGTAGGAAAGCTATGCATAGTCCAATAACACTTGAAGCGTTACACATCCTAGACGCCATCGACCGACGTGGAAGTTTCGCCGCCGCGGCCAATGAAATGGACAGAGCGCCTTCATCACTCAGCTATCAAATACAGAAGCTTGAACAAGATCTAGACATCATGATTTTTGACCGCTCAGGCCACCGTGCAAATTTCACGGAAGCGGGTCAGTTGATACTTGAGCAAGGTAGAATCATTCTTGGAGCTACAGAACGTCTTGTTAACGAGGCAAGCATTCTAGCCAATGGTTGGGAGCTCGATTTGACCATCGCCTTTGATGGCATTATCCCGATTGCTAACTTTTTCCCACTGGTAGATGAACTAGGAAAAATCAGTAAAACACGCGTTCGTTTGCAAGAGGAAATCTTAGCGGGTTGTTGGGAATCTCTCACAGATGGTCGTGCTGACTTATTGATATGCCCTAAGCTCGATACAATTCCAAACGATATGAAAAGTGACGTAATTGGTAAAATGGAGATGGTGTGGGTCGCGGCATCAAGCCACTATGTTCACAATCGTTCTGGTGAATTCGATCAGAAGGCGAGAGAAAGTTACAGGGTTATTGCCATTGCAGACACCGCACGCGATCAGCCAGCACTAAGCATCAATATTCTAGAGAAACAGCCACGTTTAACCGTGACAAGCTTTCCTGCGAAAGTAGAGGCTTTGACATCAGGACTAGGGATTGGCACCTTACCGAATAGTGTCGCTAAACCTTTGATTGAATCTGGCGTACTACAGCAGATCTCCGGTACAGAACCACAACCGATCGATATTGTTATGGCTTGGCGACGCAACAAAATGGGCGACGCCAAGTCTTGGTGTATCCAACATCTTAAAAAGACATGGGCGTTAAAGTAACGGTAACACCATATCTGCAGTACCATCTTCAAAACTGATATCTATCTTAAAACCGAGCTTTTGAGCTAGTGTCAGCATCCCTCTATTGGTTGGCATCGTCATACCCGACATCTGCTTGGTCTGCTTCGCACGGCAGTAATCGATAACCTTGGTCATAAGAATGCGACCTAGACCAACACCTTTAAGGTCAGAACGAATCAATATTGCGAATTCGGCGTCTGTGTTCTCAGGGTTAATCAGCGCACGGGACACGCCGATGATCGCTGGAACGCTTTGTTCCTCGCGAACGACCACAAAGGCGATTTCTCTATCGAAATCAATCTGAGTGAAATTCGCCAACGCCTCATGATTGAATTCACCGACATCACTAAAGAAACGCTTATAGAGATCTTCCTTAGACACACGGTTAATGAAGTCAGCATGAAGCGGTTCATCTTCGGGAAGAATAGGGCGTAACAACACTTCGGTTCCATCTTTTAGCTGGATACGTTCTTCAAGCTCGACCGGATAAGGGCGAATCGCAAGACGTTCCTGTGGATCGCCTTCGTACGCTTTCAAGATGATATCGGCATCTAATATCGTGAACTTGTCACCATTGGCCAGTACTGGATGGATATCCAAATCATGTATTTCAGGGCAATCCACTACCATTTGCGATATACGTACCAATAACTCAGACAAACCTTCTATATCGATGGGGTTAGGGAGTTTTTGTAGACGAATCTTGCCGCTTTTTATCGCTCGAATAATCAAGTAACGCGCCAGTGTCATGTTGAGCGGTGGAAAAGCAGCTGCGGCATCAATCGACTCATCCCACTCCGAACCACCTTGTCCAAGTAATATGATTGGGCCGAAGGTTTCGTCTGTTGTAACCTTAATACGCAACTCTTGGCCGCCCGCGAGCTTAGCCATACCTTGAATTAACAAGCCGTGGATGTTTGCTGTAGGGAAGGATAATTGAGAGCGATCGAGAATTGCCTGAGCCGCATTGGCAACTTCACTGCTGTTTCGCAAATTGAGCATCACGCCTTGTACGTCTGACTTATGTGCAATATCCGGCGAACGTAATTTTACTGCGACGGGATAACCGATCGTTTCAGCGATGTGTACCGCTTCACTTGGGTCAGAAGCGATCCAAGTTGGTAACACATCGAGGTTGAAGCTCTTGAAAAACTGACTGTTTTGGTGAGTATCAAGGCTAACTGTATCTTTATCCAGTAGTTTTCTTTCTATCCAACCTTTCGCATCTGCTAGATCTTCAATGTGTACTTTTTCTGCAGTGGTCGGCGTTTCCATTAACTGACGTTGGTTACGTCTGTACTCGACTAAGTGCATGAATGCGACCACAGAGCTTTCAGGGGTCCGATAAGTTGGGAAACCCGCTTCGGTAAACAGCTTTCGTGCGGGCCTTGCTGTTAGCTCACCAGACCAATTCGTCAGGATGTTAAAGCGCTTGTGGCGAGGGTGCTTCTTAATCGCTTCAATAATTCGTTCTGCCGTTTTAGCGGAATGTGCGACCGCTGAAGGGCTGTGCATGATAAGAATCGCGTCTGCTTCATCGCCATCGAGTAAGATGTTTATAGTGTCGATATAACGTTGATCACCAGCGTCGCCGACAATATCGATAGGATTGCTATGAGACCAACTCGATGGCAAAACCTTGTTCAACTTATCAAGTGTCTCTTCTGAAAACTCTGCGAGCTTGCCACCGCGGTCAAATAGCGTATCCACGGCCATAATCGCAGGGCCGCCACCGTTGGTAACAATAGCCAAACGCTCACCACGCAATGGTACTGAATGAGTCAGTGTCTCTACCGCAGCAAACAATTCATGTAAGTTCTTAACTCGCAACATGCCACTACGGCGAATCGCGGAATCGTAGATAATATCTAAAGTATCGGCACCACAGGTGTGTGCCATTGCCGCCGCTCGGCCTTTCGCTGTTCGTCCGCCTTTTAGCACTAGAATTCGTCTGTTGCGCGATGCCGCACGCGCTGCAGAAATAAAGCGCCTCGCATCAGTAATGCTGTCTACATAAAGTAATATCGCTTCGGTGTGAGAATCGGTACTCAGATAATCCAATAACTCCGAGAATTCGATGTCACTGCCATTACCTATAGAGATAAACGCCGAAAAACCGATCTCTTTGTCATTAGCCCAATCGAGAATCGTGGTACACACAGCTGCAGACTGAGAAACAAAGGCGATCTTACCGGGTAATGCTGTCACAGGAGAGAATGAGGCGTTTAAATTTAACCAAGGGACAATTACTCCCAAACTATTGGAACCTAACACTCGAATGTTGTGTTTTTTGGCAATCGCTAGGCATCGTTCATCATACGTCTCACCATTATCGCTTTCTTGCTGCATGTCTGAAGAAAGCACAATGACAGAGGCTATACCTTTCTCAGCCAGTTCTTCAAAAATAGCGACATTACGGGTCGCATTGGTACACAAGATTGCGAGGTCAGGAACAATCGGTAACGACAAAATGTTCTTGTAAGAAAGCACACCGGCCACTGAATCATATTTCGGCGTAACCGGCATCACCGCACCTTTAAAATCCCCATGCAACAAATTGTTCATAACAATATATCCTGCGCGTGTTTCTCGTTGAGAAGCACCAACAACAGCGATTGAACGGGGTTTAAGTAGGGGATCAAGATGATTCATAGACATATCCTAGCAATGCACGTAAGTTCATCGTAACTTACTTTGCACTCACAGGTTGATGGCAAATTCACCGAATTCAGATGAATAAGCAAACACTGCATAAAGTTTGTGAAATAGGTCACCCACTAATGGTGTATAATCCCAAAGTTAACTTGATTCTAAACCGACGTATCGGCATGATTTATAGTAATTATTATTAAGGATATAGAGCTTTCCATGAAAAAATTTGCAATTGTGACTTTGCCACTGCTCTTGGCTGCGTGTGTATCTGACGACTACGTTACCAATGTCACTTCAGATAGTTATCAAGAAGAGTACAAGACGGCCAAAGTTGAAGCTCCAGTTGTATCTCAATCTGAGCAAACAAGCGTTGTTGAAGAAAATGTTGTCAACGTTATCAGAACCGAACCTGTTGAACAGAAAGTCGCTCAAACGACTAAAGCTAAGCCAGTTGCAGTAGTGACAGGCCCAACCAAGAAACAACAAGACATGAACCAACGTTTTGGTTACACAGTTCAAGTTGTTGCTGTTGGCAGCCAAAGTAAAGTCGATTCTTTCGTGAAAATGCTACCTACGACTTCTCAACCAGTTTGGGAAAACTACAAAATGGTTAACGGCACTAAGTGGTTCACGGTACTTTATGGTGACTACGCAACACGCTTAGAAGCTAAAAAGGCAATCTCAACACTGCCGAACACTTTCCAAAACTTGAAGCCGTTCGTTAAGAGCATTGATGACATCAAGAACTCTGAATACCCAACGCTTAACAAGTTGAACTAAGCTTTGATTCATAAAGAAGGGGCAAATGCTCCTTCTTTTGTTTTAAGACTCGCTGTTTTGTTTAATAGTTAATCGCTCGATCTTTCGAACGCAATTTTAACAATCAAAACACTGTACCTATCTCGACTTTTGTTTATCATTGAAGTCAGTACTCCTAGTTTCAAGGACCGAATTTACCCATGAACACCACAAACATCCTTCTACTTTGCGGCGGTGGATCTTCAGAGCATGAAGTATCTTTAGTTTCAGCCAATTACCTTTTTGAACAACTTAATAGCGTTGCAGATTTTAACGTTGTAAGAGTTGAAATTAAGAACGAAGGCTGGTGTCTTGATTCAGGTGAATTGGTTTATCTTGATATTAACGACCAAACCTTACGCGGTGACAATTTAGCATCTAAAGTCGATTTCATTGTGCCTTGCATACACGGTTTCCCAGGTGAAACAGGTGACATTCAATCACTGTTTGAAATGGCTAAAATTCCATACCTAGGTTGTGGTCCAGAAGCAAGCAACAACAGCTTTAACAAAATCACGTCAAAGCTTTGGTACGACGCACTTGGTATTCCAAACACGCCGTACCTGTTCTTATCAGACAACAATGATCAAGCTCACTCACAAGCAACTCAAGCATTTGAAAAGTGGGGTAAAGTGTTTGTGAAAGCGGCTCGTCAAGGTTCTTCTGTAGGTTGTTACCAAGTTAACCAAGTAGAAGATTTAAGCGAGGCTATCAACAAGGCGTTCACTTTCTCGAACCAAGTATTGGTTGAGAAATCAGTGGTGCCTAGAGAGCTAGAAATTGCTGCTTATGAAATCGATGGCGAGCTACACATCAGCAAGCCGGGTGAGGTGATTGCACCGAATGGCGCATTTTACTCTTACGAAGAGAAGTACAGTGCAGACAGCCACTCGATCACTGAAGTTGAAGCAAGTAATTTAACTGACGAACAGCGTGAATTGATTGCAGACAGCGCACGAAAAGTCTTCACCCAGATGAAGCTTCGTCACTTGTCTCGTATCGACTTCTTTTTAACGCAAGACAACGAAATCTACCTGAACGAAGTCAACACCTTCCCAGGTATGACGCCAATCTCCATGTTCCCTAAAATGGTTGAGCATGACGGCCACAAATTCAGCCAGTTCTTAGAAAACTGCGTGAGAACAAGCCTTTCTTAGGTTTCTAACTCGTTTTCGTTCACTTAGAGCTGAACCAACAAGTGCCTTAAGCTTTCGCCAAGGCACTTTTTGTTTTTAAAGCTAGCCGTTTTTTACGAATCTATCATTTAGCCACAACTTATATCCAAGTAACAATATCCAAGTAATTACGAACCGTTTATTGCCAAGGTATTAGCGCCTTAAACTTCATCTTCTCACTCTCAGCCGTTCCCGTGAAACCCACATATTGGGCTGGCATGGCAGGGCTAAGCCAGCGACCAAAGTCCTGAATCTCTCTAACCTTAAGACCTTGTTTCGACAACTCTTGTGCAGCACCAACACGAATCGAATTTCCAGAGAAATGGTGATTTTCTGGCAGTTGAAGTAAGTCGCTAGCTCTTCTCAATATCCTATAGATGGACGAATCATCTAAAGGCTGCAAACCAATATTCTCATGCTTGTCTATCGCACGAAATACTGGCAAGTCATCTTGTATACCAGTAAACGAAAGCCAACGTTGAAGTGCAACACTGGCTATTTGTGACAACTGATAAGCCGAATCTTTGACTGTTACTTGGTAATGATCTTCAACGTACTCAACATCACTCATCGATAACAACTTAAGCTCTGAGCGCTTTAAAGCACACTCGAACATCACGTTATAAATAGCAATGTCTCTGATCTCTTTCAGGTTTGCTTTCTCATGGGAGAGTAACGTATTCAAATCAGTGAGATGCACAGATGTCATAGCATTGGTTTGTTTAGCGTCACCGGCCATTTGAGATTGTAAGTGGAGTAGGGTAAAGCGAACTTGCCTGTGCTTGATCGGGTTAGCAAAGCTCAACACAGTATGTAACATGCTAAGCGTTGCAGTGTAACGTTTTAGCGATGCGTATTTTCTATCGTTAGACTCCGTTTCAAGAAAACGACGAACAGCGGTTATAGATGCGGGAAGTGTGTTAATACGATGTTTGGTACAGAACGCATGATAGCGATTCCAATCACTGTAAATGCCCAACAGTGAATTGCGAGAGTATTGAAATCCTGTCAACTCATCTATAATTTCTATTGTCGCGTTGCTGTTTAATTTTTCAACAAATGAATTAATTATCACAGAGTCAGTTAAAATAGGGACTTTTTTTCTCAAATTACCATACCTCGACAGGTGTTTTTACCATATTATGCTTGATATCATTATTAGTATACTTATGATTAACAGAAAGATGATTAATAGATATGGCTAATTCAATTTACCGAAGCGTCCATCTTCAATCGATAGATGCTAACAACACAGTTTGGCGTGCTAAGTTAAAAAACAACGTTATTCAGGGCAACCTAGCTGCCGTGAAAAAGAGTATTGATTGGTGGATTGATACCGCATCTATTATTGATCCAAAAGAATTCATGTCATTAAATAAGTCGAGAGGAACTGGTGGCTCGACTGAAAACTTCAACGGCTACCAAATCAAGAATGACACCGGTGAGCCTAATGCGTGGTATTGCATGTTTAACGGTCGCTTAATCAAAGGCGGCAAGGTTGCAATCCAACGCCATATAGAAGCTTACTTACTCGCAAAACAAAAAGCAGAGCAACAAAAGAAGTAAATTATGAGCCTAGTATATTCAACAGAAACAGGTCGCATTAAGCCTGAAGAAGAGAAAGTCCAACGTCCTAAAGGCGATGGTATCGTTCGAATCCAAAAAGAAACCAAAGGCCGTAAAGGCAAAGGCGTTTCTGTCGTAACTGGCTTAGACCTAGATGACGCACCATTAAAACTAATGGCAGCAGAACTCAAGAAAGTTTGCGGCTGCGGTGGCTCAGTAAAAGATGGCAACATCGAAATTCAAGGTGACGCGCGCGACAAGATCAAAGCGCACCTTGAAAAGAAAGGCTACAAAGTTAAATTTGCTGGCGGTTAATCTCTAACTAATACCAGGGTTAAAATCGAAGATTATTATCACTGGTTATTAGGTATTTTATGGTAAATAGCCAGTTTGGTTAAATACACAGTATAAATTAGAGAATATCGGCACAATACAAAGGCAGGGCATCACACAAAGATACCTGCCTTATAAACATCAAAATCAATTTAACATAACGTACATAATACGCAGTTAATAATGCGCGTAGTTAATTCTAAAGGTAGTATTCTCATCTTTTGTCCTTAAAATCCTTGTTCCAACTGACTCTCACGCTTCTTGCGCCGTTCAGGGTTTTCTTAGCGCATTTGAAATCAAATAATTATATGTGCGGCCAACATCTACACAATCCAACCTTCATTCAGCAAATCTAATTGACGAGAAACTTTGTCCATCTGATTTAACTTATCTTTGCACTAACGAACCGCCGCGTTGTGTGTGATTCTTGTGAGCATTGCTGTTGTTTCTTTTTCAGATTTCACACACGCGACCAATGTTTTTTATCAACTGCACATGCTGAGCTTTCGTTCAAATCCATCAGCTAATAAAGTTCGTCTGTCTTACGTAGATTCGCACACACATTTTTCAAACCTTCTTAACGATTCTCTCTAGAGTTAGTACTTTGTGTTCAGTTTGCATAGATTCATTACACTTATTGCTGGTACACAACACCGATACTTGGGAGATCCATAATCACGGTTTGCCCTGAAATTACGTTCAATTGGACTTAGGTAGCTTTGGTAATAAACCTAAGAGTTACTTTAAACCCATTGCGCTTAGTTTTTCTTTACTTGTTTTCTCTAACTGATATGCCTGCTTTGAAGTCGCAATGGTGTTACCGCCTGAGATTAGAAAGCTTATAATGTTTATCGACACATGTAATCAATAAGTAAAGTGACACTGTAGCTAGCTGTACAGGTAAAGCTTGGTCCTATGGAACACAAAATAAAGAACCCAAATAATAACTGTATATTTACACAGTTAAATTATTATCCCCTTAAAAACGTTACCTTTCGTATAAATACCGAACAAAAACAACGCTATTTAGGCATATATCTGTCGCTGGGCGCGTATTTTTGCCTAGCAATCACGCTAGTGTCGTTGTTCTCTTTTAATACGCTCATGGATAAGAACTACATCATCACACCTGACAGATAGCCTACGCGCGTAAATACGGACAGAGACCACGATGGTGGCACCGTAGGCTCATTACATAAGTCAGAAGATGGAATTAAGTTACAGCGTGACTTTGAACAAACCTATAGCTTACCCTTCTGTGAAATTGAGTACGTTGAGAGATCGACGCAAAATAAAGGGCTCGATCTCTCAACGTTCGATTCGGTCACCATCAATATAGAATATGAAGGTCAAGAGGAGCCAAGGTTTCGATTCTACATACGTAACCACGACGACAACTACAGCGCTCAAAGCGACCCTATTTCTAACAAGTTCTATCGCTTAGACTTATCATTCCCCAATAGAAAACACATCGATTTAGCATTCTCAAATTGATACGCGCCGCATTCCTTAATCGACTTCTACACAACACCTTACGCCTCGTAAGCTTTTTAAATACTTATTCTGTAAAGCACATATGTGGCAACGAAGCTTGCTCTAAGCGGTGGTAAGCCATTCGCGATATCGGTTTTGAACATTACCGCTGTGGATTGTCTCACTCTGTTCTTCGATGAAATCATCATTTGTCTGCTTCTGAACATTCATGGATTCTCATCCGTTCAAAATACAAGTCACAACGTCACTAGCCGTAAAAACACCATATATTTAGCCACTTAGGTAAGGTGACACAAATACTGACACCTAAAATGGCGATTGTTCCACTTTCAGAACTTACTGTAATTTAATTACAACACAAAGCCAAGAAATGCCTGAAAAGTGGATCACTCCGACATAACTTACTGAATAAAAAGAATTTAATGGTTTTGGATAGGTCGGGAATTCAGGGTAGCTAAAGAGTTGGTATGTACGAGATAATATACTAGAGGGTAATATATTTAGTTATAGTGCACTAAGGGTTAAAAAAGAAGGGCTGATGCCCTACTCTTCTTTATTACTCATTTCTTCACGAATTTGCTCAGCAACGATTTTGATAGCTTGCGCTGTGCTGATGCCTTGGGTCATCATTTCTTGAATTCGTTCAACAGCTTTCTGTTGTTCTTCGTGAGAAAGGGTTGGTAAGTCGTTTAGCATGCTCTGCTCCTTTATTTAGGAGCAGAACTATATAAGGACTGTTAGTAACTAGCAAGGAAATTGATGGATGCACCCATTGCATTTTCATTCGTGTAGTTAGCACTTAGATCTAGCTGAAACAAGTTCAATGGCGAGATACCAACACCAGCTGTCACTGTTCCTTCTGAATCAGAGTAAGCCAGGTTCTTGTAATACCCTCCCCTTAGCTTAAGCTGACGTAACAGGTCGACTTCAGTACCAACACGAATCATCTGTTCGTTGTCTTCGAACGAAGTAAACTTCTCTGCTTCATTCAAATCATAATCAACACTCAACGTAAAGTAATCAGAAACGATCCCCACACCAACAGTGTAGACAGGCCCCAGGTTATAAGAATGACTCGATGTTACTGTTCTTGTAGCCCCTGTGCTGCTTGTTAGCTGTTGGCTAACGGATTTAGTTTCAATCTCACGGTCTATAATATTCGTTGCAGAAAAACCCACTCTAAATGGGCCGTAAAACCAAAGCGCACCTGCATCAATATTAAATGTAGTTTCCGCGGTGTCGTTTTCTCGAACATCACTTAGATCGTAGTTTTGTGCCGAGGCAATGTAGTTATACGTATAGATTCTTTGGAGTTTTGGAGAAATACCAAACGACAAATGTTGTCCCATGAACGTTTGATATTTTGCTAATGATATACCAGCTTCCATAATGCCAATAGAAACAGCTTTAACAGCAGTTAACTCAGCATTAACCAAGTCACTATTAGCAGCGTCACTAGATGTATCAGGGGTTACAAATGATTCAGTGTATGCTTTTGCAAATACGTTTGCTGCAATATACTGATTTGGTAGAGCGAATGCTACAACACCACCTAAATCAACATTCAGGCTATCACCATTAAGAGCATCTAGATCAGAACCAGTCACAGTACCTGACTCAATGCTGTCAACTAAATTATCGATATCATCAACTAAGTTATTAGGGTCATTATAATTACCGCCAAAACTTGGCGTGATCATTCCCATGTCATCATTACGACGATAAATCGCAACAAGTGCTGGGTTATAGAATGGAGCAGTTAGGAAGTTTGCTGAAACAACACCAACACCACCCATCGCATCACCACGCGCTTCAATGGCGTAGTTTGCTGCTGAAAGAGGAAGACTGGCGAATGCAATTGACGCTGCGAGTAGTTTTGTAGTTTTTTTCATGCCGTTTATCTTTGTTAGATCCCTTACATAGTTAACGGCACAATTTTAAATTACTTTAACTCTTCTTCGCTAGAAATATCATAAGTTTTACTGATAGTTTGTGCTTGTTCTATCGCTATGTCGCCTTGCCAGCGTGAATGCACCATTGAAACCGCTAAAACATAGCGATCATTAGGAAGTTCTTCACCAGTAAGGTTCATTGGATAATCAGATTCGTAGCTCTTGCCCCAGACCTGTTCATAGTGTTCATCAACGTAATCGTACAAACCGATTTCGAGCTTAGGGAGCGGACAATAAGGATTGAGTAGTTCTTTTTTATCGATTCGCCACGTGTCTTTTGATGCCCAGCGAACTTGTTGACGCATTGCAACTTCACCAAGGATAATCCAAGTACTCCAAGAATTTCCACCATCGCCTTTCACACTTAAACGATACAAACCCGATTCAAGTTGAGAGGCTAAATTGTAACGCTTGCGGTATAGACTCACCGATTCGTTGTTAACCACTTCACTGTCTTTGGTTAACTCACTGTCCGAAGAAACGATCTTATCGACCCACTTCTCGAAGGTAATGTCTTGAATGTTGTTTTCGGATTCAACATTAATCGATACACGAAAGGTATCTCGGCCAGGGCTTTGAATGATGTGTCTTTTAACGACGACTGAACTAATCCAATCTGGGAGTGTTTTTCTGGTGAGAGTTTTACCACAATCTTTGTTCAATGCTTGATCGAACAGTTCATTGAGGTGATCTTCTCGTGATTGAGACGAGTTGATTTGCCAAACTTCCACTAATGAGTCAAACATCTGAGGTAAATCATTATCTAGCAGATGTTTATGAACTTGAGTCAGAGCATC
Source organism: Vibrio sp. 10N.247.311.12 (assembly GCF_041467515.1). Taxonomy (NCBI): domain Bacteria; kingdom Pseudomonadati; phylum Pseudomonadota; class Gammaproteobacteria; order Vibrionales; family Vibrionaceae; genus Vibrio; species Vibrio sp. 10N.247.311.12. The sequence goes on along the minus strand of NZ_JBFSUV010000023.1, from coordinate 20,796 downwards.
GCTGCTCTTAAACCAATCCGTTGCTTGCGCGGTATTCGCTACGCAAGAAAACATTAATAGTGGAAGTAAGGCTATTCTCATTACGCTTTCATCTTGTAACCAACGCCACGCAGCGTTTCAATTTCTAGACCCGGCAGTTTCTGTCTTAGTTGCAGAACGTGCGTGTCTACCGTACGTGTTGTTGGGAAATGGTTGTAACCCCATACATGGTCAAGCAGTTCATCACGTGTAAACACACGTCCAAGGTTACTTGCCAAGAACAGTAGAAGGTCAAATTCAGTGCGCGTTAACGTTACTTCCTGTTCATTGAAAAACACTTCACGTGTCGCTTTATCGATAACAAGATTCTGAGCGATAACTTTTGATGCATCTTGTTCTTCAGAATCTGGCAGGCGAAGTTGAGCACGAATTCGAGCAAATAGCTCAGCCTCTGCGAATGGCTTTGTTAAGTAGTCGTTTGCACCTGAATCTAGGCCCGCTACTTTGTCTTTTACTGTCACGAGAGCCGTCAGCAAAATAACTGGGATATCTTTCTTTTTCTTCCAACCTGGAAGTGAATCTACTGAGTCGCCATCAGGAAGTTGACGGTCTAGAATCACTAGATCCGCTTGTTCCCAGTAGCCTTCAACTTCAGAGATCAGTTCTGCATGCAAACATTCATATCCAGCTTGCTCAAGGCTAACTAATAAACCGTCAGCTAAATTTTTATCATCTTCAACGAGAAGCAATGTCTGTTTCACAAGGTATCTCCAAAATAAATGTTGTTGGGGGGCCGATAAGCGTCATGTGACCGCCCATTTTTCCAACCATAGATTCCACTATCGTCAGACCTAAACCGAGTCCACTCTTACTTACGAATGGCTTTCTTAGTTGCCCCCAATCTTTGCGAGACAAGTCTCCATTATCTATAACTTTGAATGTCAGCTTCTTGTCAGAAGTATTCAGTTCTAGAATTACTGGAGCCACACCGTATTTCACGGCATTTCTGATTAGGTTATCGATGCACGTTCCCAACCAATATACGTTCACTTTTGCAGCTATATCTTTGTTTACACGGAGTTCAATCCCCGGCGCAAAGTCTTCTTCAACTTTGTATTGGAGCCACTCTTCAACACTTGGCACCCACTCTGTTGCGAGCGGTTGATTATCTGATTGCAGGTAATCTTTACTTGCTTCCGCCAACTGTCTTAAACGGCGTGTATCTTCACACAGCCTACGGAACTCATCATATACCGATTCTGGTAAGTGTTCGAACTCACGCCTGAACCCTTCCACCGTCAATGACAAACTCGCAATCGGCGTTCTTAATTCGTGCGTTAGGATTTGAAGAACCAGCATGCGACTCTTCATCTCTTGTTTCTTGCTGTTCCAGCGGTAAATCGCCCAACCTAAGACAAGCATGATGTTGGCAATAACCAAGATAAACATGGCGACTTGCAGAAGCTCTGAATGATCTTCTATTTCCCAACACACATTACCACGCTGGACAAAACAGCTTTTACCTTCTGAAGACAAGCTAAACGATAACCCAGCAAGCGTGGCATTTTCGTTCCAGACTGATTTTTTATACAGGTAATATCTGTAGCCGCGTTTTACCCACATCTCATCAAGCTCAACAAACATACTCGCACCCGCTAACAGCGCGGTGATTGCTTCGCTATCCATTTGTTGCAAGCGAGACAGTAGTTCATCGTGTTCGGTGTTTGGTCGCTCTTGAATATGCATAAAGCGCTTCAGAGAGTCGAATTTTTCTGGGTACTTCTCAACGTATCGTGCCGCATAAGAACCGCCGCCAGGGTGAATCAAACCACTACGGCTAAACCAACGGTCAGAAAGCTTGGTGCCTTTACACATTGCACGAGTAAAAACTAAAGGCTCAGTAATCAAAGGGCTTAACGGCAGTTTACCACTACAGGTTTTTGATAACTGGTACAAGCGCTGAATGTCTTTTAACGGGTACTCTGCTGTTTGTGGCAGCATAGAAGACGGCATGATCAAACGTGTTGGATAATCAGCCTGTAGCACTCGAATATCGTAAGATTCGATTGCCGTTTCATGATCAAAGAGTTTGGTGAAATTATCGATACGCTCAGGTAAAGAGTCAGCAAATGCGTTTGCAGACACAGACAACGTAGCGATAAGAAGAGTAAATGTTCTTTTGATGATCACAAACCAACGCAAATTCATATAGATCAACCAAATATATACCATTCGCTATCAAAGATAAATTTTTAACCGCATGAAAAACATTGAGAATGGCGAGCTACAGAGATAAAGGCCAATATATTACGGCCACATTGTACATACGTACTAGTAGGCTGATTGGCAAGCCAAACCTCAATTGCGACAAGTTTTGCATCAGGCTTCGTCAACTTCCTATCAACTGAGATCACACATAGAGTCGCTTTCGTAAGATAAAAAAAGGAGCTCAAATGAGCTCCTTATCGAGTTGTTACATATTGTTTAGAGGTGATCTCTATAGATGTTCTAAGATACTTAGACAACTCTTTTTAGCGTCGCCAAACAGCATCTGCGTGTTCTCTTTGAAGAACAGTGGGTTTTGCACACCGGCGTAACCTGTGTTCATCGAACGCTTGAATACGATAACATTCTGAGCGTTCCAAACTTCAAGTACTGGCATACCAGCAATTGGGCTGTTTGGATCTTCAAGTGCTGCAGGGTTTACGGTGTCATTCGCACCAATTACCAATACAGTATCTGTCTCATCGAAGTCATCGTTGATTTCGTCCATTTCTAGAACGATATCGTAAGGCACTTTCGCTTCAGCAAGCAGTACGTTCATGTGACCCGGTAACCTACCAGCAACTGGGTGGATACCAAATCGAACATTAATGCCCTGCGCTCGTAGCTTCTCAGTGATTTCATGCACTGGGTATTGTGCTTGAGCTACTGCCATGCCGTATCCAGGAGTGATGATTACTGACTTAGAGTTTTTCAGCATATCAGCCACATCTTCAGCTGATGTTTCGCGGTGTTCACCTTGCTCTTCATCGCCATCAGACACAACCACTTCTTGGCCGAATCCACCAGCAATAACGCTGATGAAAGAGCGGTTCATCGCCTTACACATAATGTAAGACAGAATCGCACCCGACGAACCAACCAATGCACCAGTTACGATAAGCAGATCGTTTGCAAGCATGAAACCTGCCGCTGCTGCTGCCCAACCAGAGTACGAGTTAAGCATAGAGACAACTACTGGCATATCTGCACCGCCAATCGATGCCACTAGGTGGTAACCGAATGCGAATGCGATAAGTGTCATCACCATTAGTGCGAACATGCTGCCGTCTGCTTTAACGAACATGATCATCAGCAGTGTAGAAACTACGATAGCCGCTAGATTCCACTTGTGCTTATGAGGGATGTTCAATGCAGACGAAGAGATAACGCCACGAAGCTTACCAAACGCAACAATAGAACCCGTGAACGTCACCGCACCGATAAACACGCCAACGAACACTTCCACTAGGTGGATCACGTGCTCTGCATGAATATCTGCAGGGTTGATAGAAACAGTAGCAGGTGGATCGATGTAGCTGTTATAACCTACAAGTACTGCCGCCATACCTACGAAGCTGTGCAGAATTGCAACCAGCTCTGGCATTTCAGTCATTTCTACTTTTCTTGCGTAGTGGATACCAATACCACCACCGATCACCATAGCAATGATGATCCATACAATACCTGCAGAGTGAGGACCAAAGATCGTCGCGATCAACGCAATTGCCATACCCGTGATACCGTAATAGTTACCTGCACGCGCAGATTCCTGTTTCGATAACCCAGCCAAGCTCATAATAAAAAATACAGCAGCAACAATATAAGCTGCTTGTACTAATCCTTCAGACATCTGTTACTCCTTAGTCTTTACGGAACATTTCAAGCATACGTTTGGTCACGGTAAAGCCACCAAAGATATTGATACTTGCAATTAATACGGCAATAAATGATAAGAACGTGACGACGCCACTTCCTTGTCCGATCTGTAACAGTGCACCTACTACAATGATGCCTGAAATCGCGTTAGTCACGGACATCAAAGGCGTATGCAGAGAATGGCTTACATTCCAAACTACGTAATAACCCACCACACAAGCGAGAACAAAAACGGTAAAGTGAGATAAGAACGCAGTTGGAGCAACCGAAGCTACCCAAGCGAATGCACCAACAGCTACCGCCATACCCGCCACTTTCTTAATTGGAGAAACAGGTTCTTCAACTTTAGGCTCTGGTTTGGCCGCTTTTGGCTTAACTTGTTGTGGTTGAGCTGAAACTTGAATTGGTGGAGCTGGCCAAGTGACCTCGCCCTCTTTAACCACAGTAACACCACGCAGAACAACATCTTCAAAGTCGATATTGATGTTGCCATCTTTCTCTTTGCAAAGCAGTTTCAAAAGGTTAACTAGGTTCGTTGCATACAGTTGAGATGATTGAGTCGGCAGTCGACCAACCATATCAGTGTAACCAACCACCTTCACGCCATTAGCCGTTGTAATGACTTGATCCGCAACCGTGTATTCACAGTTACCGCCATTGGCCGCCGCAATGTCTACAATCACACTACCTGCACTCATGCTGTCTACCATCTCTTTGGTAATCAGCTTCGGAGCCGGGCGACCTGGAATCAGCGCCGTTGTAATGATGATATCAACGTCTTTTGCTTGAGCTGCATAAAGCTCTTCCGCTTTCTTATTGAATGCTTCAGACATCTCTTTTGCGTAGCCGTCACCAGCACTGGTATCTTCCTTGAAATCCACTTCCAAGAATTCAGCACCCATCGACTCAACTTGTTCTTTAACTTCAGGACGAACATCGAATGAACGAACGATTGCACCTAAGCTACCCGCAGCGCCGATTGCCGCTAGGCCAGCAACACCAGCACCTGCAACCAGTACTTTTGCTGGCGGAACTTTACCCGCAGCCGTAATCTGACCCGTGAAGAATCGACCAAACTCATGCGCCGCTTCAACAACAGCACGATAACCCGCGATGTTTGCCATAGAACTCAATGCATCTAACGCCTGAGCTCTTGAAATTCGTGGTACAGAATCCATCGCCATCACGTTGATGTTACGACTGGACAATTGTTCCATTAACTCTGGATTTTGAGCAGGCCAAATAAAGCTGACCAATGTTGCGCCATCTTTAAGAAGATCGATTTCATTTTTAGACTCGTCAACGATCGGAGCGTTAACTTTAAAGATAATATCGGATTTCCAAGCTTCATCTGCGGTGACAACTTTTGCTCCAGCTTGTTCATAAGCTGCATCTTCAAAACTTGCTAACGCACCTGCTTGTGATTCAACACAAACTTCAAATCCTAATTTTAGAAGCTGTTCTACCGATTTCGGCGAAGCAGCGACTCGCGTTTCACCTGCGAGCGTTTCTCTTGGTACACCAATTTGCATAGCTATTCCTTGACTATTGGCACGAATGACTTATTCGTTTGTATCTAACGACAACTAATACTTCAAGCGTTTTGTTCAAAGAACAGGAAAAGTTATTACTTATAACGATTTGGACCGAATTTGAGCGCTTCATTCGGATAAATGACGACCGTCTCGAACCAAGAGGTCAAACCACTTGCAAATAATCCTTTTAATAACAACTCACTAGCTGTTCTTTATCCATAAAACTAAAAAGAGCTTTCAGCATATACACTGAAAGCTCTCTAAATTATGACCAACATCAATTCTAACCCTAATTGGTTAGCTAAATATATTGTCGCCCATTTGGTCGATGAACATCTGCGATTTTTTGAGCATCAATTCATCGGCATCTTGTTTGTTTGAAACAACATCTGAACGAATAAAACGGTGAGTTTTGATTTCACCATCGAATTCTTTCTCGATTCGCCCAGCAACACGGTATTGACCAGATTCTGCAATGGCATCTTGATAGATATTGAAACCCTTATATTCGACTGGCTCAATCTCTACTTTTTGTTCGGTTTTTTCTTTGCCACCAAATAATCTAGAAAAGAATCCCACGTTTTTTTACTCCTTAAATGACCGTATTCACCCTAAACTATCATGACTGTTTACGGTTCAACAACGGCTTTTCATACCATTGCAATTCTACGTCATCGTCAAAATTGTGTTGACTAAATATAACAGGCACATTGTCGTCACGTTCACGTCTTCGATCGTCAATAATCATACTTTCTGCATTTTTGACCGCGATCTCACTATTGCGTTTATAGAGCACCAATTTGTCTTCTGGCAATGCTGACAGAAAATCGATATCAAAACGAATATAGATAGGTTTTAGCTGGCCCAAAGCCAAGCACGCGAGATCGGCCAACTGTTCGTTGGTATAACTAGACACATATTCCTCGGTAGCCAATACATGACCGACCAGAGTTTCCATATAGTTATGTACATCAACACTAATTTGCATACCACACCTCCATTTGTAGCGGTTTTTCTAGTCGCAGTCGTTTCTAAAGTCACTTGAAACCATGCAATTCCTAATAGCTTTCTATAACTCAGTTATAGGTTTTACTGTCCATAGTTGAAACTTAGGCATTATTTAATCTTACTCTGACTTCATTACAGATCTTCGTCGCTTAATGAAAAGGTCACTCAATGATAACTGATCATCAAGCCCTTTAAGTGACAGCGCCAACGTAAGAGCAGCAGAGCAGATTTTGTTAAGTATCTATAACGACTAATTAATTTCTCATATATACTGTGTAGTTCGTTCTAAGGTTAATAGCAACTCAAAATACATATAAAAATGATTGCACCAATAGCGACCTATGACTATGTTTTTGCTCTAATTTAGGCAAAAAGCTTGGCAATCGCTTGTTTAACCGTATCCTACGCATAGTATTAAATAATAAGATCATCAATATAGTTAGGCTCACCACATAAATGGCATCATCTTTTGTAACGTCGAGCATGTTTCGATTTTGCTTCCCTTTAGTCCTGTTAACAATTTTGCTCGTTGGTATGGACAACGTCATTCTCGTGACGGACTCAAATTTAGGGTTTGCTAGCAACCTCCCTTACATTTTATTGAGCGTTGCGGTTCTGCTATGCCATACGTTCAGACAAGGTCGAATGGCGATGGTATCGGTGACCATGCTTGTCGCTTATCTGATCATCCAAGTTCGCTTACAAACGCCTCTCAATACTGGCACAACGCTATTAGAGCTCTCGTTACTTGCGGCATTAGTACCTGTCACTTGCTTACTTGTTTATGCCTTCCCTGATAACGGCGTAAACTCAAAGTCGATGCTGCTCTACGCCATCGTTCTTGTTCTGTTTATGGTGTGGGCACAATTGATCGTCTCTCACTTCCATGCCGGCGGTTTTGAATCATGGAGTGATGGTCTTCTATTTATTGTCAGAGACTTCTCCAAACTGCCTTTTGTTTTAGTGCTGTATAGCCTTTGCTTGCTTGGCCTTACTGCCATTCTCGTGTTGGTGTATAACCGCTCTATCGATGTTGTGGTTTATAGCGCTATCCTGCTTTCTTCTTGCACGTTCATCTTCTTCGACGTTCAGTACATCTCGAGCACCATGTTCTCGTTGTCAGGCACGTTGATCATCGTCTATGTCATGTCCGCTAGTCATGATATGGCCTTTAATGACCAACTGACTAACATTCCCGGTCGACACGCCTTAGAAGTCGATATGAAGCACTTGGGGCGTAAGTATTCGATGGCGATGGTCGATATTGATCACTTTAAACAATTCAACGATACCTACGGACATGACATTGGCGACGATGTGTTAAAACTGGTGGCACGCATTCTGAGGGAAACCACAGGCGGCGCTAAAGCTTATCGCTATGGTGGAGAAGAGTTCACGATTATCTTCAAAGGCAAACATTCGGAACAAGTTAAAGAGCACCTTCAAGCTCTGATTTCCGAAGTTCAAAACTACGACATGACGATTCGGAATAGCCATGAGCGCCCCGACGATCATGAAGTGGGTATGAAAAAGCGTGGCAAGAACGGTAAACCATCGGAAGTGGTGAATGTGACGGTGAGTATTGGACTTTCCGATAGCACAACCACCAGACATCCTGAAGAGGTGTTGAAGCTTGCTGACCAAGCGCTGTATAAAGCGAAAGAAACCGGTCGAAACAAACTGTGTATTGACCGTTAACAATAGTTGATAGCGAAAGATATTGAGTGCTAGAGATCTAAATAGCTTAAGCCATTAATAGCGATCTGCTTCAATAACTATCACTTCCAAGTTCAACGAGCCTCATTGATTTGAGGCCGTATGGGCTTAACTGGAAAAAAGAGCTTAATCTTGGTTGAAGAATATAACCAAGCTGCCACCTTTTAAGCTACTTCCGTAGTTAATCGTAAAACCTATTCCCACGTTATCGACCCACTCATTAAACAGGTTTGGGTTAAGCAACCAACCAACACTGCCCTCGTAGTAAGATGTGGTGCCCATAGATGCCACGGTGTCACCACCAATATCAATTCGTCTTATACTCGAGTACATCGAAGTGATGTTCTTATCCCAACGCACGAGATCATAGAAAACCTTGGCTTCATTGGCGATATACCACCCTTCAGGATGACCGACATTGCCATTATTCGCCTCGCCCCAGCCGATGCCATTAAAGTAATGCCAACTGGTGCTCAATTTATACTTTCCCCAGTCATTCTTATCTTCGTACATCAGCTTGATTTTAGGCTCGATGATGTAAGCCCAAGCATCAGTATTGAGATATACGCCATCCAGTTGGTCTTGAATAGGCTTTAGCAACGAAGCGCGATATTCATAATCATTGCGGTAGTAAGAGATGTGGTTACCGATTGCAGAGCTGAAGCTCCAATATTCGTCTAGCTGGGACACATTCGCGAATTCGACGTAGCCAGACACTACCGACTCTTTTTGAAAATCGTTTCTGTTTGCTGCCGCGTACTCGACATCGTTCTCGATTCGCAATGCAGACAAGCGTAGCGTCACCTCTTGATGGTTGTCTTCGATGTAACTTGGTAATTCAAATGTGTAAGGCAAACTCAGGGAGGTGATGTTTTGGCGACGACTTACCGAATCATTCGAACCGATGTCTTCATTGTCCAAACTAAACACTTTATTGGGGTCAAAGTTATTGATACCAAAAGTGAAAACATCGGTGTCGTTGAGCAATACACTGGTGGCAAAGCTCTGCTCTAGATCCTTTCGAAAAAGATCAGATAGCGTATTGGCATTAACAGTGGTCGCCAAAGCGGTAAAAAATAGAGGAACCGCAAGCGTCCAAGATGTGTTAGTCATAGAAAATGACTTCGAATGTGGCATTTCTTTTATCACTTAAAGCACTTCCTAGCTCAAACGCTATTAGAAGTATAAATTCAAATATCTAAAAGAGCTCGCCAACTAACGCGCAAGCTCCAAAATGTTACGTTGTACAAAGGTATTTCTACCACTTTGCTTCGCTTGATAAAGCGCTTGATCGACCTTTTCGTAAATAGACGCAATAGATTCGCCACCTTCTGGCACAAATGACAACACACCTTGTGACGCTGTCACTCTATCCGATACCGTTGAGTGTTCATGAGCGTAGTTCATCTCATGCAATGCCTCTTTAACTCGAGTCGCGTGTACCTTAGCGCCTTCACTGTCTGTATCGCTAAGAATCAGAACAAACTCTTCACCGCCATAACGACCTACAAATTCTCCCGCACGAACAAACAGCTGTTTCAAGGTATTAGCAAGCCCTTGTAAGCACTTATCCCCTTGAATATGACCATAATTATCGTTGTAAGGCTTAAAGAAGTCTACATCTAGAAGTATGACTGTCATGGATATATTACGTCTTCCGTGCCACGCTATGCTCTCTTCAAGCTTAGTATCCATATATCGACGGTTATACAATTTGGTCAGGCCATCTTCGTTGGCTTGTTGCTGCAGAAGGATGTTCAGTTCTTCGAGTTTGGCTGTGCTTTGTTTTAGCTCTCGTCTCATGTGCGCGATACGTTGCATCGCAATCAGCTTAGAATTCAAAACAACCTTGTTTACTGGCTTGATCAGGTAATCATCGCCACCAGCGTCAATCGCTTTTGCGATCATCTCAGGTTCTTCGTGACCACTAAGAAAGATGATGGGAACCCATTCTGGGAATCGGCTTCGAACCTCATTCGCCACTTCAAAACCATCCATATCAGGCATGCTGATATCAAGTAACACGAGTTCAGGATCAAAATCAGAATAAACACTCAGGGCTTCTTTTCCGCTACCGACAGCTTCTACAATATGACCCAGTTGCTTGAGTCGGATAGCAAGTTGCATCCTGTCTAGTTGAACGTCATCAACCAGCAATATGCGCATTGAAGATCCCTTTTCTATCATCACATCACCTTTATCTAGTGTTGAATATTCAAAGTAGCTCAAATTTGGGCTTAAATCATGCCCTAATCTCTATATTATATTGACTTTTTTACAGATCTTTTTAGCATTGTTTCTTTTTAAAGAGAAATACTATGTCAGACGCTACAAACAACGAACAACAAGAAATCGATTTAACCACCATCTCACCAGAACTTCGTCAAGTTATCGAATTTGATGGCGTACCAAAAGAGATGCACTTTATGGTTACTTCTATTCACGAAGTGTCTGAAGAAGCAGTACGCGAAGCTTGGGATAGTCTTCCAGCAAGCGCACAAAATGTTTTAGACAACTTCGAGCAGTTCCACGCTCTAATCTCAGTTAGCCAAGCTTTCGCTGGTGTTAACGTGATGGAAGAGTTCCCTACTCTTAAACTTCCAGAAGACATGACTGACGAAGAAAAAGAAGAGTACCGTGCTCAACTGCTAGACCAAGTTCTACACAACTGTGTAAAAGACATGGTTAAACAAATCAAGAAAGCGCGTCGTGATGCAATCTTGAAGCGTGATTTCAAAGAAGTTTTTACTAAGTAAGTCGCTAGTCGCCTAAACTAGGCTAAGCGCTAACAGTACTACTTAGAATTAAGCCGCATGTTTCTTTAAACACGCGGCTTTTTTATATCCGCTATTTTCTGTTCGTCGATCGTTACGTCTGTATGTTCTTGTTGCTAATGTTCATATGATTCGACAAATCATATGCTTTAACACTCATATAGTGTGACGCAAAACTGGCAGTTATACCGTATAAAAATGACGCATGTATCCATTCATGGAATCAAGACCGAATTTTCAGAACCTATAACAGGCAGTATCGCGGCAATATCGAAAAACTGACCTTGTCAGGTTTAATGCGTTACCGCGATATCTCTTTGAGCGACACTCACACCTTTAATTTGAGCGTAAACACGCTGCCCGATTTCTAGATTTAACTCATCCAGCGCCCACAATGTAATGGTTGCCCATAGGTAGCACCCAGACTCTAACTCTAGCTCGACCTCGACACTCTGCTTATTTGTGCCTTGTTGGTGCGTCTCTACGCTTTTAATGGTGACAGGAAGGATGTTACGTATAGAAGTCCCTTTCGGCCGTTCTAGCGTGATAGAGACATCATTTGCCCTAACTTGCAGCCTCACTGTCGTACCAAGCTCACTCGATACTTTCTGAACCCATAACGACGTCGACTTTCCTAGCATCAGGCGAGACAGCGCATAATCGTCATTGTGTTCCGCTAATGTCGCTTCAAACAACGAGCTTTGCTCTGAGAAAGATTGCCAAGGTTGCATGGCTCTCGATGCCCAAACCTCTTCCGTCACACCCGACGAAATCACTTTGCCTTGGTCAATAATCACAAGGTGATTTGCCAAGCGTAAAATTTCATTGAGGCTATGAGTGACATAGATGATCGGTATTTGGACGGTTTCGGATAAGTTTTCCAGAAATGGCATCACTTCGCGCTTACGAGGCAAGTCGAGAGACGCTAAAGGCTCATCCATCAACAAAATGCTCGGCTTTGATAACAAAGCGCGGCCAATCGCCACACGTTGCTTCTCACCGCCAGACAAACGAGCTGGGTATCGGTCAAGCAATGAACCCAAAGACAACAGCGAGACTATTTGCTCAAAGTGCGCTTGATCGACGCTTTTCATACCGTATTTAAGGTTCGCTGCCACCTTCATATGTGGAAACAATCGCGACTCTTGGAACACATAACCGACGTTGCGTTTGTGAGTCGGCAAATTAATGCCATTTTCACTATCGAACAGTGTGGTTCCAGATACGCTGATCAGACCTTTATCGGGCTGTTTAAGGCCACTGATTGCATTGATAAGTGAGGTTTTACCCGCGCCAGAACGACCAAAAATTGCCGTAATGCCGCTACTTGGTAATTCCAAGTCGATATCAAAGAACGTTTCACCAAGTTGTTGTTGATATTGGAGGATCAAAGCACTCATGCATTGCCTCCCAAGCGTTGTGCTGACTTTTTGTTGAGCCACTCAGATAGCATCAATGAACCCAGCGCTATCACAATAGAAATGACACACAAACGCGCGGCTTCCATTTCAGCGCCAGGGGTTTCAATAAAGGTATACATAGCCAAAGGAATGGTTTGAGTTTCACCGGGAATATTTGAAACGAAGCTGATGGTCGCGCCAAACTCCCCTAGGCTTCTTGCGAATGAAAGCATGGTGCCGGTAATGACCCCTGGGATCATCAAGGGTAAAGTGATCGTGAAAAACACACGAAGAGGTGAAGCGCCTAATGTAGCAGCCGCCTCTTCAAGCTTACTGTCTACGGTTTCTAGGCTCAATCTAATAGAGCGAACCATCAGCGGCAACGCCACAACCACACAAGCGAGTGCCGCGCCCTTCCAGCTAAAGCTGAATACAATACCAAACACGTCATTGAGCCACGAACCTATGATACCTTGCCTGCCCATCATCACTAGCAGTAAATAGCCAATAACCACAGGTGGAAGTACCAAAGGTAAATGGACAATGCTCTCTACAATGCTTTTGCCTACAAATTGTTTCTTAGCAAGTAACCATGCTAAACCAATGCCGATTGGGATAAGCCACAAGATGGCAAACCCAGCGACTTTTAAGCTCAGCATTAAGGCTTGGTATTCGTATTCCGATAAATACATCATTTAACGCACTTCAAATCCAAAACTGTTCAAGGTGTCTTTCGCTTTTTCGCTCTTTAGGAAAGTATAGAACTCTTCTGCAACGATTTTATCGCTCAACTTCGCTACAGGGTAACGTATTGGCGTGTGCAGATCTGATGGGAAGGTCGACACTAGGTTTACTTCTTTAGAAAGCAACGCATCCGTTTTGTAGACAATGCCAAGCTTAGCTTCACTGCGCTCGACTAAGGCTAAGGCCATACGAACATTGTTACTTGGTGCCAATCGAGTTTTCACATCGTCCCATACACCTAACGTTTCTAACGCTTCTTTCGCATAGATACCAGCAGGAACCGATATGGTGTTACCCACTGCAAGTCTCTCATTAGTAAGCAGTTCAGCCCATTGTTCACCTTTTGATAGGTCTAACGTTACCGATGTCTCTTTAGGGGAAATCAGCACCAGTTCGTTTTCACATAGGTTTGTGACATTGTCACTAGAAACTAATTTACGGTCGACTAAATGTGTCATCCATTTCTCATTTGCCGAGATAAAAATGTCTGCTGGTGCTCCTCTTTCAATTTGTCGCACCAAAGACGACGTACTCGCATACACAGGAATCACATCGACAGAATGGCCTTTCTCAAACTCTTCAACCAACAGATTAACCGCATTCGTCATCGACGATGCAGCGTAAACTCGTAGCTTTTCGGCAGCCAAAAGGTGGCTAGAACTCAATGCCGAAGTTAAAGCCATGGTTAAAAAGAAGACTCGCTTTTTCATTGTTATCACTTATCTATTATTTGTTTAAGTTCTTTAGCTAACTCTAAATGGCGGCTTAAGCTGTTAACTCTGGCCAAAGCAGATCAAGATTTAAGTACTCTTCGATGGCATCAGCGATTCGATTAATACCCAGCTCTTTAAGCTGTTCGTGGTCAATCGCGATCACATCGTTGGCTCCTGCCCATTCGCAAATAAGCGACAACGCATCACTGTTGTCGAATACGCCATGCAAGTAAGTACCAAAAATCGAGTTATCTTGATTCACAGCGCCATCTAGGCTGCCAGATTCTAACTGAACCGGTAAGGCTGTTTCTTTGACATCAGTCCTACCTACGTGGATTTCATACCCTTTTACTTGTGCTGTTTTGCCATCCAGCGTCATGGTGCCGCGTACGTTGGTTAAGGTTTTCTGCTGTGTAAGGGTTGTTTCAGTATCCAGATACCCTAACCCTTCGCTGCTGCCGGGCGCGCCTTCAACACCATCAGGATCGTGGATGATGTTACCTAACATTTGGTAGCCGCCACAGATACCCATCACTTTGCCGCCTAAGCGCAGATGGCGTTGAATATCTTTATCCCAACCTTGTTGCTTTAGGTAGTCCAAATCTGCCCTTACCGATTTTGTACCCGGCAAGATAATTAAATCAGCGTTGTTTACACGTTCACCTTTACCGACATAACGTAAATCAATTGAAGGATTCAATCTTAACGCGTCAAAGTCTGTATGGTTGCTGATTCGGGTTAGCACGGGCACCACCACCTTAAGCTTAGCTTCTCCGTCAGACTCTTGAGCAGAGGTAATGGCATCTTCCGCTTCTAAGTTAAAACCATGCAGATATGGCAACACACCAATGACTGGCTTACCGGTTTTTTCCTCTAGCCAATCTAGGCCAGATTGAAGCAGTGCGATATCGCCTCTAAAACGGTTTATCACAAAGCCTTTTACGCGAGCTTGTTCAGATTCAGACAACAAAGCTAATGTCCCGTAGAGATGCGCAAAAACACCACCACGGTCTATATCAGCAACGATGATCACAGGGATGTCCGCTTTCTCAGCAAATCCCATGTTAGCGATATCATTTTCACGAAGATTGATTTCGGCTGGGCTCCCCGCACCTTCAATCATCACGCTTTCATATTCTTCAGAAAGTCGGTCAAACGAATCGATAACCGTATCCATCGCGACTTTCTTGTAATCATGATAGCCCGTCGCTTCCATGTTACTCAGCGCTCGGCCTTGCAGAATCACTTGCGCGCCGGTATCTGAATTAGGCTTTAACAATACAGGGTTCATGTGAACGGTTGGCTCTATATTACAAGCTTGCGCCTGAACCGCTTGAGCGCGACCAATTTCGCCACCATCTTTTGTCACAGCACTGTTCAACGCCATGTTTTGTGGCTTAAAAGGTGCCACTTTGATTCCTTTCCTTGCCAAAACACGGCATAAACCTGCCACCAAAACACTTTTTCCGGCATCTGACGTTGTCCCTTGAACCATAAGGGCACTTAATGGTGCTCGCATTTGTACTTAAATCCTTAATTTCTTAATTTCTTAATTTCTTAATTTTCAATTTATAGCAGTGGGCAATATTTCTCTGCGACCATCTTAACGTCATTGCCGAGTAGATGCTCAATAAAATGAATGGAAAATGAATGTGTTACTCACTCTGGATTCAACCCCAGTGTTGTTTAATAGCTCCATCGAAACGAAGCTTGTGAACGATAACAGGCGCTTCAACAAAAAACGTACTAACGAAAAGAAACGTTTCAAATTCAGAAAAACGTTTCTACTAAAAACAACATTAAGGGATTCACCATGAAAAAAACTGTATTAGCTATCGCATCTACTATTATCCTTGCTCCTACTTTCGCAATGGCTAGTGACCACAACAGCAACAAGCACGAAAGCGCTATTGCTTATACTGGCCCAATTGAAACCGTTTCTGTTGCGACACTACTTGCCGACACAAGCATGTTCGCAGAGCAAGAAGCAATTGTGGATGGCAAGATCGTTCGTCAACTTAAGAATGACACGTTTGTCTTCTCTGATGGCCAGAGTGAAATTCAAATCGAACTTGATGATGATATCCGCCTAGCACAACCACTGACCGCTGATACAAAAGTTCGTATCTTCGGTGAATATGAAGGTGGTAAGACACCTGAAATCGAAGTGGACCACATCCAGGTTCTATAAGCGATTAATATAAAAATACCGACTTCAAATAATTGGCCTGCATATTGCAGGCGTTTTTGTATTATACTGCCGCAAAATACAATTTATATGGAGTCACCATGCTAAGTTGCACGAATAAGACTGTCCTTTTAGGACTCGCTGCACTGTGTTCATTCTCTGCGTCTGCAAACAACTTTAACTACAACACATTCGAGCTGCGCATGGGTACTAGCCCAAGTACTTTCGGTGGTGAAGTCACAACAATGTTCACTCAGAACTCTCATTTTGTTGCTCGTATCGATTCAGAATTTGAAAGTGATTGGGATGCAGCGGTAGGTATGGGATTCAACGGCCCAATCAGTCAATTTGCTGACGTTACTGGCCAAATGTTACTGCACAACATTGAACGGAATGACGATAACCACATCAAAACAGAAATTAACCTTGGCTTGAGAGCTTGGTTAATGGCAAACGTTGAAGTTAACGCACGCCTTGGTCAACTGATCGACAACGATGACACTCGTTCAATTTTGGGTATCGGTGCTCGTTTCCATTCAACTGATCAACTGTCTGTTGGTCTTGATATGCGCAATAACGGCACATATGGCCACCAAATCTTAATGTCGGCTCGATTCGGATTCTAATCTAGATTTCAATTACTGAGTAATAAATAGCTAAACGTATTACATAGAAAAGCCCCGAACATATTAATGTTCGGGGCTTTTTTGTTTGTTAGTTTCGCTGGCTTTTAGTCGTTCACGACCTGAGCCAGCGACTTGCTTTATAAGCTAACCATCAGCATCTTTTTCTGGTGATCTAAGTACTCTTCATAAGTACCTTGGAAGCTCACTAGCTGTTGATCTTTTACATCAATGATGTGTGTTGCTAATGAAGAAACAAACTCACGGTCATGACTTACGAAGATAAGCGTGCCCGTGTAAACCTTCAACGCATCGTTCAGGGCTTGGATTGCTTCCATGTCCATGTGGTTCGTTGGTTCGTCCATTACAAGCACGTTGATGTCTTGCATCATTAGCTTGCCGAATAACAGACGGTTCTTCTCACCACCAGAACAGTTACGCGCTTTTTTGTTCGCATCGTCAGCAGTGAACAATAGACGACCTAGAATGCCACGTACCATAAGGTCATCGTGCTTCGCTGTACGCCATTGTGAGATCCAATCGAAGATGCTCAGGTCGTTATCAAAATCCTTAGTGCTATCTTGTGGGCAGTAACCTACCGAGGCGTTTTCAGACCATTTAACGATACCTTCGTTTTGCTCTAGCTCTTGAACTAGACAGCGTAGCAGCGTGGTTTTACCCACACCGTTCTCACCGATAACCGCAAGACGAGTACCCGCTTCAAGCAACAAGTTACCACCAGCAAACAATGTTTCGCCATCGAAGCCGTGACCAAGGTCTTGAAGTTCAAGCGCTTGACGGTGCAGTTTCTTACCTTCACCAAAATCAATAGATGGGCTCATACGGCTCGATGATTTCACTTCATCAAGCGTGATTTTGTCCATTTTCTTAGCGCGAGAGCTTGCTTGTTTTGCTTTAGATGCGTTAGCACCAAAACGGTTTACGAAATCTTGAAGCTCACTGATTTCAGCCGCTTTCTTAGCATTACTTGCTAGAAGTTGCTCACGAATCAAGCCTGATGCTTCTAGGAAGTACTCGTAGTTACCAGGGTAAACACGTAGCTCACCGTAGTCGATGTCTGCCATGTGTGTACACACAGAGTTCAGGAAGTGTCTATCGTGCGAAATGATGATCATTGTACATTTACGCTGGTTTAGCTCTTCAGCAAGCCAGTTGATCGTGTGAATGTCCAAGTTGTTGGTTGGTTCATCAAGAAGCAGGATATCTGGGTTTGCAAACAGAGCTTGTGCCAATAGCACACGCAGTTTCCAACCTGGAGCTACTTGCTGCATCAAGCCGAAATGGAACTCTTCTTCAATACCCGCTTGAATTAGGATGTCGCCAGCACGGCTTTCTGCTGTGTAGCCATCCATTTCCGCGAATTCGCTTTCAAGCTCAGCGACTTTCATGCCATCGTCTTCGCTCATTTCTGGCAAAGAGTAAATGCGGTCACGTTCTTGTTTTACTTCCCACAGCTTTCTGTCGCCCATGATCACAACGTCGATAACGCTGTACTGTTCGAAAGCGAACTGATCTTGGCTTAGCACACCCAGCTTTTCTCCTGGAGTGATAGAAACGTTGCCCGAGCTTGGCGTTAATGCGCCACTTAGGATTTTCATGAACGTTGATTTGCCGCAACCATTAGCGCCGATCAAACCATAACGGTTGCCGTTACCAAATTTAGCAGAGATGTTTTCAAACAGCGGCTCTGCGCCAAATTGCATTGTGATGTTCGCGGTAGATATCAAAGAACTAATTCCTAAGCGTGTACTGACAGATAATTATTAGGCTATTTCAAGAACCTAAATAAGAAGTACGAAAGTATGGATTAAACAAAAATCGAAGCGCGGATTATATAGAGATCTCGATCACGTTGTCGAGGCTAAACAGTAAACGAATAGTAAACATAGACAATTTAGATGCTTTTCATACGTTATGGGGTGTAAATAAAAAATCCCCACCAGCAGAACTGGTAGGGATTTCATTTATCAACACTAAAAGTCTTTTAAGCTCGTCACCTTTGAAACTATAGCTCTTCAAACGAAAAGCTTTGATGACGAGCAGAACTTGTTATTTAGTAATTTTCTTCTGAACGTATTTTTTGCTCACGTCGACAACCGCAACATCTCTAAAGAAGCTTCTACCCAACAGAAGTGGGAAAGAAAGATGCGTTCGGTCGGCTAGCGTAAATTCAGTTTTGTCTTTTAGATCGCCAATTTGAATCGAAGCTACAACCACAGCGCGTCGTTGTGTGCCTTCTGCGCTTGATTGCTTGATCTTAACCCAGCGTTCTACTGGTAAGCTGATCTCTTCAGTTGTAATTCCGTCGTGTTCAATCTTGAACTTAACCCAGTCTTTGCCGTCACGTTCAAAATCAACAATATCAACTGCACTGATTGAAGAGGTTGTTGCACCGGTATCGACACGTGCTTTAAACGCTTCTTTTAAACCAGGAACAAACACCCACTCTTCTTCACCAAGAATCAGTTTGCCGTCACTTGTTTTTCTAACCTTCTCTACTGGTTTTTCAACAGGTGCAGGTTTTACTTCCGGCTCAGTTGGTTTTACTTCTTCAGGCTTCTCAGTAGGTTCCGTTACTTTCTCGCCTTCTGTTGCGTCAGTTTTTGAAGAGTCATCCACAACAGGTTGTTCGATTTGAGGCTTTTGCTCTGGCTCAACAGGAGCTTGAGTTGTAGCCGAACAAGCAAACAGGCCACCACTTAGCATTAAAACTACAATCGCTTTCCAATTATACATTCAGTCACCTTCTATTTTGAAACGTTTGCTATCGCTTTTGCTACATAAGGAATATGAGATTCGGAAAGGCCTGCGATATTGATGCGTCCATCACCAACACCATAGACTCCATATTCTTCACGTAATTGATTCATTTGAGTTTCTTTAAAGCCTAGTACACTAAACATGCCTTTATGGCTTTCAATGAAGTCAAATTGTGACGTGTTATAAGTATTTCGCAATTCATCACATAAACTTTGGCGCAGATTCAACAAACGTTGCTGCATTTCACTCAATTCTTGCTTCCAAATCGAGGTTAGCTCTTGATTCTGAAGAATTGTTTTAACCAAAGCTGCACCATGATCTGGCGGCATTGTGTAAGTTGAACGAGCAAGCGTTAGAAGCTTACCTTTAGCATTGCCAACGTGTTCGCTGTTTTTGCCAATCACGATAGCGGCACCCGTTCTTTCACGGTATAAACCGAAGTTCTTCGAGCAAGATGTCGTAATCAACATCTCTTCGACGTTGTTAGCCATGTGTTGAAGACCTTTTGCGTCTTCTTCTAAGCCATCACCAAAGCCTTGGTAAGCAATATCAACGAACGGCAAGAAGCCATTTTTCTGCGATAGTTTGGTAATTTCCTGCCACGCCTCAAAGTCGATATCCGCACCCGTTGGGTTATGACAGCAACCGTGCAGTAGTACCACATCTGATGGACCCGCTTTTGAAAGGTCATCCAACATTCTTGCAGTATCAACTTGCTTCGTTTCAGGACTGAAGTAATTGTAATATCGAACTTTTAAGCCTGCCGCTTCCATCACCGGTTTGTGGTTAACGTAGCTTGGGTTTGAAATCCAAACCGTGGTGTCTGGTTGAGAAACTTTCATTAAGTCACCCAACATGCGAAGTGCACCACTTGCACCCGGTGTTTGAATCGCAGCAACGCGATCCATTGCAGAAGTCCCTTTAAGCAGCAGATCAACCATGCTCTGGTTAAACTCTTCACAGCCTGCTAGGCCAACGTAAGCTTTGGTTTTCTGAGTCTCAACAACGATATCTTGAGCCTTAGAAACGGCTTTCATGATCGGAGTTTCGCCTTGGTCGTTTTTGTAAACGCCAATGCCTAAATCGACTTTATCAGTACGAGTATCGCCGCGGTAAGCAACAGAAAGAGATAGAATTGGATCTAAAGTTGGTTTTGGTAGATGTGAAAACATGAAAGTCACAACCCTTTGAAATTCAAGTAATGACCTCCAAGTTATCATTTTATTTACAATTTAAGAAACAGAAATTCATCAAAGTTTTGATTTTTAGGAGATAACTCTAGTTGAATCCAGTACATCCTAGCAATCCCTACTCCAGATAGTTCAATATTCCATCAATTTACAAATTTAACTACGTCATAAATCGAGTAGGAGGAGGCCTCACGGCCTCCGTCCTCTCACACCACCGTACAAGC